>NZ_JAPIVJ010000019.1:0-29527 GCF_054182245.1 Komagataeibacter sp. NFXK3 | reverse complement strand
AGCAGGTCTTCAGGACGCTTCACGCCCGTCAGCAATTCGTCCAGGAGTTCCTTCGAGATGGTCATTCATACTTCCTTTCGGTGAAGTATGGACCAGATCAATTATACACAGAAGATCGGACACTCTCATCATCTCCAGCATGATGGGTGAGATATCTTATGCAAAGCTTGCGTTCTTGACCTTCAGGAGAGGGATGTCGGTCTTCATACTCCGCACGCCTTTGATCCGTGCAAGGTGTTCACTCTGAAAACGTCTCAGTCCTGGAAGGTCTTCTGCAACAACGCGCAACAGGAAATCACAATCTCCCGCAAGGACATGCGCTTCCGTCACCTGCAGAAGCTTCCCAATTTCCTCGACGAAATGCTCGGACTGTCTCTCGTCTTCTCCCGTCAGCCATATCCTGACAAAAGCCGTCACACCAAACCCAGCTTTCGCGGGATCAACGACGGCGACATACCCCTCGATGACGCCACTTTCTTCCAGCAGCCGCACGCGGCGCAGGCATGGCGATGGAGAAAGCCCGACGCGCCTGGCAAGCTCATTGTTGGGGCAGCGTCCATCTTCCTGAAGAACACGAAGAATACGCCGATCGATCGCATCCAGTTTCATTGGCATCTTATATCAGGAATGAGTGCACTAGCGCAATTGAATGCCAGATATTGATGGTTCAATTGGCATAAACGCAACCCCATGCCCGCTGGTCCGCGCTATCCTGCCATCTCTCCCATCCGATCCGGAGCGTAACCGGAGACCATGAAAACACCTTGGTATCCCTGTGGGTTTTCTTGTAAAGCGACGCATTTTCGATGAATTTGCATACACTTCTTGCCTTCTGGACGATCTCCATCCTCCTTGCCGCAACTCCTGGTGCTGACTGGGCGTATGTCATTTCTGCCGGAATACGTGATCATGCCGCAGTCGTTCCCGCTGTGTTCGGTCTGTTCCTGGGATATATCGCCATTACCGGAACAGTCGCGGGCGGTATCGGTGCGCTTGTCGCCAGCATGCCGCTTGCGATCACCATTCTGACATTTGCAGGCGCGGCCTATCTCATAAAACTGGGCATTTCCCTGCTGCGTCATCCTCCCTTGCCAAAAGAGGGACATGAACGGGAAACTGGTGCGCGACGCTGGATTACCAAAGGGTTCGCCATCAGTGGCCTGAACCCAAAGGCTCTTCTGTTTTTTCTCACCCTTCTGCCCCAGTTTACAAATCCAGGTTCATCATGGCCGATTTTTTTAAAGATCGGGATCTTGGGCATCATTCATACAATAAACTGCGTATCCATCTATCTGATGGTCGGATCTGGCGCGCGGACAATATTAAGCAGCCGCCCCAGAGCATCCATCGTGACCGGCTACATATCCGGAGTGATCATGATTATGCTTGGTCTGGGTCTGGCATCGGAAGACATCATAAAATTACTTCATTCATGACGATGGAATATGGAGAGCGAAGATATTGGAAACTGGTTTCCTGCATAGATTTCGTGGATTTAGAGTAAAGCCCGTTGTATCGATTTACCGATTTCCATAAATGTCGAGACTGCGGGGTTTTTTGTAGTGATCGGCGCGCGAAGGACAACGTCAAGTTGAGGCGCATCTGTCAAAGCCCGTGATATCAGCCCTGCCCCCAGTTCGGTACACAGCGATGCGGGGATGAGGGCTACGCCCAACCCTTTTGCAACAAGCTGAATGATCGTGTGCTGCAACCGCGGTTCAAGCACGACATGCGGGACAATTCCCCTGGCCGAAAAATAGCTGTTGATCGCGGATCGCAGAGCCGGCGCCGTCGCGGCAGGTGCCGCGATGATCTTCTCCTCGCGGAGTCCCTCAGGACCAATCTGCCCGGTCGTGGCAAGGGGATGGTCCTTTTGCATGATGATGCGTAACCGTTCCCTGGCCAGCAGCACGGTCTGCAGGTGTGGCGCATATCCGCAGTCAAATGTTACGGCGGCATCCAGTGTTCCAGCCACCAGCATCTCATCGATTTCTGTCGGCGTGCGTTCATCAAGCACAAGGCGGACGTCCGGCCTCGCCTCTGCATAAAGCTGCACGAGTTGCGGCACGACACTGTGGGCGGCATGCATCATGAATCCAAACCGCATCTCGCCTTTCATGCCGCTGGCGACCAGCCTGACATCACGACAGGCGTCCTCAAACTGCCCCAGCACGTTTCGGCAGTCTTTCATGAAGTGTTCCCCGGCCGGGGTCAGCGCCACGTTGCGCGAGTTTCGTTCAAACAGCTTCACGCCCAACGTGCGCTCGATCATCGCAATCTGGCGGCTGAACGGCGGCTGGCTCATGTTCATCCGCTCGGCGGCCCGACCGAAATGAAGCGTCTCCGCCAGAGCCATGAAATACCGCATATGCCGCGTGTCCATCTGATACCCTGACAGCATTAATCGTGAACCATATGAGCATTGGATTATATCAATAGCGTCCGGTAGCGTCACGCTTTTGCTGACCGCCCGAGATCCCTGATGCTGAACAATCTGCTGATCGTCCTGCCTATCTTTGCCCTCATCCTCACCGGATGGATCGCACGCAAATCGGGTGCGCTGGGTCCCAATGCCACGCGCGAGGTCAATCGGCTCGTAGTCTATCTTGCGTTGCCCGCGGTGCTATTCGACATCGTGGCGAATGCAAAAATGACCGATCTGTGGGAGCCGGGATTCATTGCGGCGTTCACGCTCGGCTGTTTTATCGTGTTTGCCGGGACGCTGTGGTGGCGGGTGTCGACGGGACATCATCTTGCCGATGCCGCCATTGACGGACTGAACGCGAGCTATGCCAATACAGGGTTCGTCGGTTTCCCGCTTGTCCTGTCTCTTGTCGGCGTTACCGGCATGGCGCCGACGCTCATCGCCACGATCGTAACGGTCTGTGTGCTGTTTGTCATAGCGATTGTTCTGATCGAGGCCGGACTGCAGACCGAAGCACGACCGCGCGACATCGTTGCGAAAACGCTCTTTTCGCTGGTGAAAAATCCTTTGCTGGTGGCGCCAGCACTTGGTGGCCTTGTCATGGTATCCGGTGGCCACCTGCCGGAACCGGTTCATGCCTTCCTGAAGCTTCTCGGCGGGGCTGCATCCCCCTGCGCCCTGATCGCCCTCGGTCTGTTCCTTGCCGGAAATTCGGCCGGTGCTGCGTCTGCACGCCCGTCGACTGCTGCCATTCTTGTCGGCCTGAAGCTGATCGCCCAGCCTCTGGTTACATGGATCATCGCAGCGCCCGTGCTGCATTTGCCGCCAGCAATGACACATATTGCCGTGCTTCTTGCCGCACTCCCGACAGGAACCGGCTCGTTCATGCTGGCGGAATTCTATGACCGGGAAGCTGCCCTTACCGGACGTGTCGTCCTCGCCTCCACCGTGTTCTCGATTGCAACAATCTCGCTCTATCTCGCCTTTGCACCCGCATAGGGACGCTTACGCGCATTGTCGATGAAGTCGCGGGCCAATAATTTCCACCAACCAATCCACGAACACCCGTACACGCGGGGAAAGCTGCCTGTTGCTCGGATAAAGCACAGAAACCGGCGTTGGCGTGGGTGGGAAATCAGGGAAGACTTCAATCAGTGTGCCATTTGCAAGGTCATCCTCAAAGCCATAGCGCGGAACCTGCACAAGGCCAAAGCCAAGCCTGGCCGCTTCGGCATAGGTATCAACGCCGCCGACCAGCAGGCGTGCGGGAAGCGAGACCTCGATCACTTCATCTCCGCGCGTAAACTCCAGTGGCAGGGGCTGGCCGGTGCGTGAGGATACGAAGCCGATCATCTGATGCCCCTGCAGATCGTCGGGGGAGGCAGGCGTTCCGTGCCGCGCCAGATAGTTCGGGCTGGCGACCGTCACCTCTTCCATCACGCCCAGCGGCCGGGCGATCATGTCGCTATCCGGCAGGGTTCCGGTCCGGACCACGCAATCCACCCCTTCGCGCACCAGATCGACAAACCGTTCGCCCTCGCCAAGATGAACGGTTAGCGCCGGATGGCGCGCAAGGAAGGCCGGCAGCGCTGGCAGCAGGATCATGCGCGCCAGACGGCCAATGACGTCAGCGCGCAACAGACCGGCTACAGCCCCACTCGCACCACGATCGGCATCTTCAAGGTCCGCCAGGATCGCCACACACCGGCGATAATAGGCGGCGCCTTCCTCGGTAGGCCTGACGTGGCGGGTGGAGCGTTGCAGCAGTCGGGTGCCGAGCCTTTGCTCCAGCGCCTTGATCGCAGCGGTCGCAACCGGGCGGGAGACGCCGCAATCGGCTGCCGCGGCGCTGAAGCTGCTGCGGTCAACAATGCGGACGAAGAGGTCGAGTGTGGCAAGCCTGTCCATGGGATTATTCCATGCCGCAAAACAATGCTGACCGAAAGTGCTGTCTTATCGAACGGCCGATGGTGTGACCAAGATTGGTCCCTCACCAGTTGGAGATTCCTATGCCTGCAACAAACACCATTGCCATCGTCACCGGCGGAAGCCGTGGACTGGGCCGCGCCACCGTTGAGGCCCTCGCCCGACGCGGCGTCTCGTCCATCTTCACCTACCACACCAACAGATCCGCAGCCGATGAGGTGGTTGAGAATGTCCGGCGCAGCGGCGCCCGCGCGGTGGCCCTGCAACTTGACACCGGTGACACGCACGCCTTTCCTGCCTTTGCCGACGAAGTCCGGCGGGTGCTGGGCGAATGGGGAGCAGAGCGTTTCAATTATCTGGTCAACATGGCCGGCACGTCCCATGAGGGGCTGTTTGGCGAAGTGACGGAAGAGGATTTCGACGCCGCCTACCGCGTTCACGCCAAAGGGCCGTTCTTCCTGACGCAGACCCTGCTGCCGCTGATTGCGGATGGTGGCCGGATCGTGAACATCTCATCGGGCCTGACACGCTTCGCCTATCCCGGCAGGGTTGCCTACGCGGCCATGAAGGGTGCGGTGGAAGTCATGACGCACTACATGGCCAAGGAACTCGGCCCACGCCGCATTGCCGTCAATACGGTAGCGCCGGGTGCCATCCAGACGGATTTCTCGGGGGGCATGGTGCGGGACAATCCGGACATTGCCCGTCATATCGCGGAGATCACCGCACTTGGGCGTCCCGGACTTCCCGATGATATCGGCCCGATGATCGCCTCGCTCCTGTCCGAGGATAATCGCTGGGTCAACGCGCAGCGGATCGAAGTCTCCGGCGGTCAGGCCATCTGAAGGCTGGCCATTCCACAAATGGAACGCCACAGTGATATACGAAGCGCCTCGGAGACCACGTCTGGTCTTCGGGCGATGAGCGATAGTGGGCCCGGACACAGGATGAGATGATCATAACCAGTCTCCATAGGCCCATGTCAAAATACCTGCACTGCACGATGATCGTGGTGACTGCCTGCGCGCTCCTGCCAATAGTGGCTTATGCCAGCGACCACATTGCCCCGGGGATCACTGCCAATATCGTAGATCCGGGTATCAATGAACGTGTCATGAATATCCCTCTCAATGCTGGCGGGTCTATCAGGGCCGTCTTCGGTTCTCCGGCCCGGCCACAGGCAACGATCATCATGTTCCCGGGCGGCATAGGTGACATCGGCCTCGGGCAGGACGGGCGCATCCGGCATGGTGACAACTTCGTCGTGCGAACGCGCAAGGCATGGAACAAGCGCGGCTATGCGGTTCTCATTCCGGACACAGTTGGTCACCGCAATCTTCGAGGGCAGCGTAGTTCCGCGCGTTATGCCCAACTTATCGAGGATATCATCGCTTTCGTGCATAGACAGGACTCAGGGCCTGTTTTTCTACTTGGTACAAGCCAGGGCGCCATTGCAGCCGTCAATGGCGCGGCCCATGCCGCTTCAGGGGATATTGCCGGTGTCGTGCTGACTGAATCGGTATCCGTTATGGGCGTCAGCGGGGAAACCGTTTTCAGCGCCCATCCAGAGAAGGTGCAGGCGCCTGTTCTCGTTGTCGCCAATCGCGATGACCGATGCAATGTTGCCCCGCCACAGGACGCAAAGCGAATTGGCGCAGCCATGACAGGCAGTCGTGAAGTCACCGTGTTAATGGTGGCAGGCGGTACAACCCGGTCTGAAAAGAACTGTGGTTCGCTTACGCCACACGGCTATTTTGGCATTGAGGCAGAGGTCATTACCCGCATTAGTGCTTGGCTGGAGGCCACGATCAGGACTGCTTCCTTGAAATAGAACAGCGCTTTTTCCGGAATATGGAATAGCGCGTCCCCCACCATCAGGCATTTCTTATGGCGGCAATCAGCCAAGTCGCGACCGAATGAACCGGCAATGTCCAGTCTCTGTCTGCTCACGTCCTGAAGGCGATCAATACTTCGGCGATGAATAATCATCAAATATCGTATTTCCCGGAATCTCGGGCTGTCTGATGATGGATTATTCCATCGCGAGGAAAATGAAGCCAGCCGTCTCCTTGATTTCTGCAAATATTCGCAGCCAATCTCAATCAGCAGCTTTGTTCCGCTGGACAGAATGCGCATAGCGATCTCCCCACGTTTTGAGCGCCTGAATGACCGGCTTCAGCGTCTTTCCCAGATCGGTCAGGGCGTATTCCACATGCGGGGGCACCTCGGGGAAGACGGTGCGTGACACCAGCCCGTCCGCCTCGAGTTCGCGCAACTGATTGGTCAGCATCCGCTGTGTGACGTTGGGCAGGCGGCGGCGCAGTTCGCCGAACCGCAGCACCCCGTCCTCGAACAGGTGGTACAGAATCAGCGCCTTCCACTTACCCCCAAACAGTTCGAGCGTAGCTTCCACCGTGCAGCCGGGACTGCAGGCCAGCGTGGTATGACGGATGCGGGGCATGGTATCATTCCTGACACTAGTGGCGGTTTATGTGCGTTCTTGCGCACGCCGCTGGCTGGGTCAATGTTTACATGCGGGCCGGACGGATGGCCTGCATTTGTAAACAGGGTTGATCATGTCTTCATCTTCTTTATTCGGGCCTATGCGGCTGGGCGACCTGTCGCTTGAAAACCGGATCTTCCTGCCACCGCTGACACGCTGCCGCAGCACCCAGCCCGGCGATATTCCCAACGCGCTGATGGCCGAGTATTACGCGCAGCGCACTCAGGCGGGTTTCCTGATTACCGAAGGCACGCAGATCGAACCCCGCGGACAGGGCTATGCCTGGACACCGGGCATCTACTCCCCTGAACAGGTCGCGGGCTGGAAACTGGTCACCGATGCGGTACACGCAAAGCGGCGACCCATCTTCGCACAGTTGTGGCATGTTGGCCGCGTGTCCCACCGGGCATTGCAGCCCGGTCATGAGGCACCGATCGCCCCGTCCGCCGTGGCCGCAACGGGTGTCAACGTGTTCATCCCCACGGGGCCGGGCACGGGAAAGCTGGTGCCGCCCGACATGCCGCGCGCGCTGACCGTTCCTGAAATCCATGCAATGGTGGAGATGTATGCACAGGCAGCACGTAATGCGCTGTCTGCCGGGTTCGATGGAGTGGAAATCCACGCCGCCAATGGCTACCTGATCAACCAGTTCCTATCCGAACGGGCCAATTTCCGCACCGATGCCTATGGCGGTAGTCTGTCCAATCGCCTGCGCTTCCTGCGTGAAGTGGTCGAGGCCGTCTCCGCCGTGGTCACGCCTGACAGGCTGGGCGTGCGGTTTTCCCCGCTGTTCGGCACGACCGCGGAAGAGCGCGTGTATCTCGGCCTGCTGGAAGACAACCCGGCGGAGACCTACACGCAAGCCGTGCGCGTGCTGGCAGAGGCAGGCATCGCCTATGTCTCGCTGGCCGAGGCTGACTGGGACAATGCGCCCGAAATGCCGGATGCCTTCCGCGCCAGCGTGCGCGACATCTTTGGCGGCCGCATTCTGTGCGCAGGCCGGTACGACCTGCACAAGGCACAGCATGTGCTGGGTCATGGATGGACGGACGTGATCGGCTTTGGCCGGAAGTTCATCGCCAATCCGGATCTGCCTGCGCGGCTGGAACATAACTGGCCGCTCAATCTGCTGGACCCGGCGACGATGTATGGCGGCAGCGCACATGGCTACACCGACTATCCTTTCCACAATCAATAAACAGGGAAACGGACCAATGAGTTTTTACCAGACCCTCAACCCGACCACGGAAACCGTGGAACGCACGTTTGAACTGCATACCGCCGCACAGATGAAGGCGATTGTGGATCGCGCGGACCATGTGTGGAAGACCGACTGGAAAAAGCGCGACATCGCAGCCCGCAAGGTCATCATGTCAAAGGCCGCCGCCCTGCTGCGCCGCGACCGGGTGGCGCATGCGCGCCTGATCGCGACCGAAATGGGCAAGGCGCTGCCTGACGCGCTGGAAGAAATCGACATTACCGCCGATATCCTGTCCTTCTATGCCGATGGCGCGGCAGAATTCCTCGCCCCCACGCATCTGAAGGTCAAGGAAGGCCACGCAAAGATCATCAACCAGCCGCTTGGCCTGATCTACTGCATCGAGCCATGGAACTTCCCCTACTATCAGTTGGCTCGCGTAGCGGGGCCGAACCTGATGGCGGGTAACGTGGTCATCGCCAAGCACGCGCCCAACGTGCCGCAATGCGCGCTGGCCTTTGAAAAGCTGTTCCACGATGCAGGTGCGCCTGTCGGCGTCTATACCAACATCTTCCTCGACAATGACCAGTCCGCTGAACTGATCAAGGATGTCCGCATCCGTGGCGTCGCCCTGACGGGCAGCGAACGCGCGGGCCAGACGGTCGCGGCCGAAGCGGGTGCGGCGCTGAAGAAGGACACGATGGAGCTTGGCGGCAGCGACGCCTTCATCGTGCTGGATGATGCGGACCTTGAACTCGCCGTCAAATGGGCAACGTGGGGGCGCTTCGCCAATAACGGGCAGGTCTGCACGGCGGCCAAACGAATGATCGTGCATGAAAAGGTCTATGACGCTTTCCTCGCGGGGCTGAAGAAAGCTATCACGCAGTTCCGCATCGGCGACCCGCTGGCCGAGGGTACCACCCATGGTCCGATGAGCAGCAGGAAGGCACTCGACACCGCACTGGCGCAGACCGAAGAAGCGGTCAAGGCAGGGGCGACGCTGGAGGCCGGGGGCAAGCGGATGGAGCGGACGGGCTTCTTCATGGAGCCGACCATCCTGACCAACGTGTCAAAGGACAACCCGGTCTTCTATCAGGAGATTTTCGGCCCCGTTGCCGTCGTGCACAAGGTCGCATCCGAACATGAGGCCATCGAACTGGCCAACGATTCCCCCTATGGCCTCGGCGGTTCTGTGTTCTCCCGCGACCTTGGCCGGGCGGAACGGGTGGCCGAAGCGGTCGAGACCGGCATGATGTTCATCAACACGGCCACGGCCGCAGCACCCGAACTGCCCTTTGGCGGGATCAAGAATTCGGGCTTTGGCCGCGAACTGTCCTTCCTGGGTATTGAGGAGTTCATCAACCGTAAGCTGATCCGTGTCGCCTGATAGGGGATGTGTGTTTTCTGCCCCGGATAAAATCCAGTCCGGGGCAGAAAGAGAGATTCCGAACCCAGAGCCGACCCGGTTGATCCAACCACACCGCATGTTCCGGCATGAGAAGGCCCTCTAGCCCGTTACGATACTGCTCACGTCAAGAGACCAGCAGGCGTTTCCGCGTGATCTTTCCTGATACGGTGGTCGGCAGATGCCTGACGAAGCGGACTTCTTTCAGGCCAATCCAGCGCCCGAGGACTTCGTTGACCCGCGCAACGATTTCCTCGGAAGAAGGCGCGCATTCCGCTTCGGGATCTGGAACCACATAAGCGACAGGTCGCTGCCCTCGCAGTTCGTCCGGAATTGCAACTACGGCACACGCATGAACGGCTGGATGGGTGGCGATGATCTTTTCGACCTGCACGCCGGAAATCCGCCGTCCTGCGACCTTGATGACATCATCGGAACGCCCGAGCATATGCACGGCGCGGCTGGCCTCGATCATGCCTTCGTCGAAGGTACGATAATACTGGCCGGTCTCGTCCAGGTAAGCTGTGGGAACATGGATCGCTCCATCCTTCCATACGCCAGCCAGGCAGCCGGGTGGCAGCGGTAGGGACAGGACAATCTCCCCGCACTGTTCACCCGGCATGGACGGCACGATGGCCGGGCGAAATCCCGGTGCGGGCCGCCCAATGTCATTCATAAGCGAGACCGGCTCGCGCTCGGGCAGGCCAAAGAAATGGGCTGTGATGCTCCACCCGGTTTCGGTCTGCCACCAGTGATTGACCACGGGTTTGCGAAAATGAGACCGCGCCCAGTCCAGCAGGGTCGGGTCTGCATACTCCCCGGCCACGAAAATGCGGGCCAGTGCGGGCAGGATCGCTCCTGACAGATGACGGCTTTCCTGTCGCATGAGTCGCATCTGTGTTGGCGTCGTGAACAGGCATTTCACCGCGTGCTCATGACAGAGCGCGTGAATGACGGAAGCAGATGCGCCCCCTTCCACGATTACGCTGGTGCAACCGCTAATCAGCGGCGCATAGACGCCATAGGAATGGCCGACGACCCAGCCCAGATCCGATGTGGTGAAGAAAGTATCGCCGGGTTTACAGCCATAGATAAGTTCCATTGACAGCGCGAGGGCTACGGCATGACCGCCATTGTCACGCACAATACCTTTCGCATGACCTGACGTGCCAGATGTGTGAAGAATATAGAGAGGATCTTCGGAACGCAGCAGGGCCGGCTCTGCTGGCGCGGAGAGTTCCAGCATATGGAAATCATGATCCCGCACCGGCAGAAGTGAGGCCGGACAGACTTTGCGCTGCACGATCACGCAGGCCTGCGGTCTATGCGCTGTTTTGGCCAGCGCCTCATTCAGGGCAGGTACGGATGGAACGGGTGTTTGCCCCTGAAAGCTGCAACTGGCGGTGATGATGACTTTCGGCGCCACGTCATCAATCCGGCGCGCCAGTTCAGGCCCGGCATAACCCGCAAAAACCACGACATGTACGGCACCGATCCGCGCACAGGCCAGCATGGCAATAGTCGTTTCGATCATGGTCGGCATGACGATCAGGACACGGTCGCCTTTTTCCACCCCGAGCGAGCGCAGACTACCGGCAAACCCGGCTACCCTACCCTGGAGTTCCCGGTAAGTTACCACCTTCCGTTCCCTGGTGGCGCAGGAATGCCAGATCAGGGCGGTCTGTCCGCCGCGACCATTTTCAACATGCCGGTCCACGGCATTGTGGCAGGTGTTGAGCGTGGCGTCAGGAAACCAGTCATGCCAGCCATCCGCCCGTGCCCTGCATGCGGTCACTGGCGGATGCTTCCATGTGACGCGCTGTGCCGCATCCAGCCAGAATGTCTCAGGCTGGTTCAGGGCTGAGTCATACATCACTTCATATGTGGTCCATGGAAGCATGGCGCTTACCTCCGTTCAGGCTACGGGCACGTCTTTGCCGGTGATCTGGCTGGCCAGCCACGCCGCATCACGCGAGACACCGGAGAACCGTCCCGATCCCCATGTGTGCAGCCACGGCAGGCCGAGGAAGTAGAATCCCGGCGCGTCGGTCACGCCGCGATGCCAGACCGGCTTGTTGGCCCCGTTGAAGACCGGCACGTCAATCCAGCGATAGTTCGGTCGGAAGCCAATGCACCAGACGATCGAGGTGATGCCCGCGGCCTTCAGGTCCAGTGGCGCGTTGCTACCATCGGGCTCCCAGACGGGTACATAGGGCGCTTCGGTGGGAGCACTAATCCCTTCACGAGCAATGTAGGCGTCAATGGATTTCTTGATATCGGCATTGGTCTTGTCCGCATCATCAAGGTTTTCCGCAAGATCCGGCGCGAAGTGCGCGATTTCGTCACGAATGGTCTCAAGCGTGCCATGCAGGCCCACGCCCTCCTTGGCAAAGAGCCGCAGATCAAGATCATGGCCTCCATTTCGGCCCGTGACGTAATGATTGGTCTTGTCGCGTGCGCCGTCACGCAGGGGGTGATTATCCACCGTCAGATCATAGAAATGCATGTCCGCAAGCCAGTCCACCACGTCGCGGCCACGGTAGAAGCGCGAGACGCGCGGGGCGGAGCCGACGCAAAGGTGGACCTTGCGTTTTTCAAGGAACAGGTCCTCGACAATCTGCGCGCCGGACTGGCCGCTGCCCACGACCAGCACAGCCCCTTCAGGCAGCTGGGCCGCGTTGCGGTAATCCTGCGAGTGAACCTGATGGATGGCAGGGTCGATCGCGCTGGCGTAACCGGGGATCACCGCATCCTGATACGCGCCCGATGCGATGACCACATGCTTCGCGTGCCACGTCTCACCACCTGCCACCACGCGATAGCCACCACCTTCATGGCGGGTGATGGAGGTAACGGCTGTGTGCTCGCGCAGGGGCGGATTGAAGGAGGCGACAAAGCCCTTCACGTAGTCAATAATTTCCTGCTTCACCATGAAGCCGTGCGGGTCTTTCCCCTTGTAGGGATGACCGGGAAGTTCGCACTGCCAGTTGGGTGTGACCAGGCAAAAATTGTCCCAGCGTTCATCGTCCCACGAATGGCAGGCCGTCTTTGCCTCAAAGACGATGTGCTCCACTTTCTCGCGGCAGAGATACCAGCTCATGGAGAGCCCGGCCTGTCCGCCGCCCACGATGATAACGGGGATGCTTTTCTCGTTCTGTGTCATGGTCGTTCTTTTCGTTTCAATAACTGAAAGACAGGACGCGCACCTGCGCGTCGGACTGGTTCAGAAAAGGCGCACCGGCCTGCCTTATGGCCTGAAGCTGGCCAAGGGCGCGGCTGCATGGGAAGCCGTAGCGGGCGCGAACCCGCTCGCTGGCGTCCGTCAGGGCGGTGTCCGCCTTTTCAAGAAACTCCCGGACCGGATAATCCTGACCGGGCGTGAAGTGGTCCCTTATGACCAGCGACGGGGAGTAACAGTCAGTCTCCTTCCCATCGGGCCAGCGCACACGAAAGGTCATTTCGGGCATGGTGAAAGAGCTCCTGAAGCAATGGCATCAGTGCGCGACCGCGTTGCCAGACACCGATATGCGGGGAGGTGCCGACTGGCGACGTGGCTCCAGTCGAAACGGCGGGCCGCTGCGGGGCCGCTAGCCCGGAAATGGTCACGGCTTTCGACGCGCAGGGCGTCGCGCAACGCCATGAACAAGGTGTCGGGGCGCGCCGGTTGGCACCACAGCGCATCCGTTGCCGAAAAATGCTCCGTGAAAGGTGTGATTGCCGGCACAATAACAGGCGTGCCGCAGGCCAGGGCTTCCAGCGGGCACAGCCCGAACCCTTCGGTTACGGATGGATAGGCCAGCACGTCCGCCTGCCGGTAGAATGAAGGCATGTCCTCATCCGCAACCGGCCCGGTAATGGTGACATGATCGGCCGCACCGCTTTCGCGCAGACGCGCCATGAACCGGGTGCGGTAGGTGGAATGATCCAGCAGCGAGGCCCCGCCTGCTACCACCAGATGCACATCAGGCCGCTCGCGGCGAAGGGCCAGAAATGCGTCGAGCAGTTGCAACGTGTTCTTGCGCCGCTCGATCCCGCCCACGGACAGGATCAGGCGCTGGCCCGCAGGCAGATGATACCGCGCCCGCAACGTGGCATCGTGCGCGGTTTCTACGGGCGAAAAGCGCACGGGATCAACCCCGTTGCCCACGACCGGGGCTTCGCGGCCATGGTCGTTGCGCAGGACATCTTCCCACATTGTGCTGACGGTAAACAGTTCGGCCGCCGCCCTGATCCCCCGTTCCTGCCGCGCGGCAAGGACCGGGTGCGTGAAATGGTCAAGATGGTGGACCGTGCGGGCAAAGCCCGGTATCCGTCCCTCTTCCACCAGTTCGGCCAGTGCATTGGCGCTGATCGGGTCCTGCGCATGCAGCACGTCAAAATGCTGCCCACGCAGGGCGTCCCTGATCTCGCCAATGCGGCGTTCCACCAGCGTTGGCAGGTCGGTCTCAGGCACGGCCGGGATGCAGTTTGTGGCGCAGCGGGGCGTGCGGAAGAAACCGGCCCCTGTCACGTCCGGCGCAATCAGCGTTGCGTCATGGCCCGCGTCACACAGGGCTTCCGCCAGCGCCATGCCGTGCACCACACCACCGCGCGGATTGGTCGAATGGGTCAGGATGCCAATGGACAGACTCATGACACAAACCCCATGAGCGGCGTCCGGGCGAGATCCCAGAAGGTTTCTTTCTCCCCGTCCCATATGATATCAAGGCGTCGTGTCATATCGCACTGTCCGATGATGGCGGCAGTGATCCCGCGTGCCTGAAAACGTGCGATAATTGCCCGGGCATCCTCGGGCCGGGCTGTCAGCAGATAGCCATAGCTGGGGAATGCGGACAGCCAGCGTTCCATTGGTGCATCGTCGGGACGTGGAATGTCATCGAGCGTGATGGTCATGCCGATACCCGAACATTCGGCCAGCATGAGCGCGGTGCCCAGCAGTCCGGCCATGCTGATATCCTTGGCAGCGCGGCTCAACCCGTCCTCGGCAATGCCGGGCAAGAGATCGAGATCATCTCGAAGGCGTGCCGCCCCCTCAGTATGACACAGTGCGGAACTGGCATCCCAGAACGGGTGCGGGTCGTGCCAGCGGCCGCGCAGGTCGATGGCGGCGATCAGGACTTCGCCCGGTCGGGCATCGAAACTGGTCAGCAGATGACGGGCACGGCCAAGGATCGCGACTGACAGCGAATTATGGGTGCTGCGCATGTTGGTATGGCCGCCGACAACCGGCACGCCATAGGTGCGCGCACCTTCATGCAGACCAGTCAGAATGGACGCGGCCGCCTCGGACGTATCGCTCCACAGCGCGTCCACTACAGCTACAGGGCGACCGCCCATCGCCGCGATGTCACTGATATTGACCATCACGCCGCAATACCCGGCAAACCACGGCATTGAGCGGACAAAGCTGTCCTGAAACCCCTCGCTGGCCAGCAGGAGATAGCCATCGCCATCCGGTATGGCGGCGCAGTCATCTCCTAGGCGGATACCATCGCTTGTGTCCCGACCAAGAATTGCGACGGTTTCGGCAATATCCTGCTTGCCCGCAAGGGCCCGACCGTGTCGAAGCGTGCGCAGCAGTGTCGTCAGTTCGTGTGCCATCATGCCACCTGCCGGTTACGGGGCTGCGGGCGCAGCAGCCAGGTCTGATCCTGACCATGCGCCGGATAGCGTGAGAGGTCGGCCTGCATGTCGTGATGTGGCAGCCCATGCAGGGTCATGGCTCCAAGGCTTTTCCAGTACAGGCGACGGAAGAACAGCACGTTCTGTTCCTGTACCTGGGCCAGGAACCGCGTGGCCCCAAGCCCGTGCGCCGTGCTGACCGCCATGCGGATGAGTTCCGCGCCGATCCGTCCCAGTTTGCGATGGTCTTCATGGACGGCCAGACGGGAGCCGCGCCAGACGCCGGGCTCAGCTTCATGGATGCGCACGGCGCCCACCACCCGGTCCGGCATGCCCGCCATGCAGCACGCCGCGATGATGGGAATGGCAACCGCGTCGATTGCGTCCCGGTCATCATCGGCAAAGACCTGCTGTTCGGTGCAGAACACGTCGCGGCGCAGCGCATGGTAGCCAGCCCGTTCCCACGGCGTGCGGGCCAGCCGCACGACATATTCGGTCGGGATGAACGGGCGGTCGTCCACGCCTTCGAGGATCGCTGTCATTATTCGTAAGCCGAAAGGGAGGAACAGGCGCCACACCGGCCACACCCGGCGCGGATGTCGGTGGATTTCATGTTCGCATCCCGCAACATCCGCCCAAGCGGTGCGAGTACGGACTTCATGAAGTCGGCGGAAGGCGGTGCGTGATTTTCCAGCGGTGTGCCGGAAATGGGTACGAACGGCACCACGAAGGGATAGACCCCAAGTGCGATCAGCCGTTCAGCCAGAGCCAGAATATCTTCGGCGCTGTCGCCAAGGCCTGCCAGAATGTAGGTATTAACCTGCCCGCGCCCGAAGATCGGTACGGCGGAAGCAAAGGCGTCCATATAGCGATCGACGCTGACCGTGGCCTTGCCCGGCATGATCTTCTCACGCACTACCTGCGTAGCGGCTTCGAGATGCATACCCAGACTATCGGCTCCGGCTTCCCGCAAACGCTGGAACCAGCCGTGATCACGTGGCGGCTCGCACTGAACCTGAAGCGGCAGATCCACCGCCGCCTTGATGGCACGCGCTGACTCCGCCAGCACGGCAGCACCCCGATCAACCACATTGGGCGTGCCGGTCGTCAGCACCATGTCGCGCACGCCGTCCAGTTCCACAGCAGCTTTGGCAACTTCGGCAAGCTGCGCCGGTGTCTTGTAAGCGATCGTCCGGTCCGCCTCCAGCGATTGGCCAATGGCGCAAAACTGGCAGGATGTGCGCCGGTCGGCATAGCGGATGCAGGTCTGGTGCACCGTGGTCGCCAGCGTGTCACGGCCATGCAGTAGCGCGATCTTCCAGTAGGGAATACCGTCTGTCGTGCTCAGCCCGTAAAAGCGCGGGGCAGCCGGGAAATGGATCGTACCTACTGCCCGCCCATCGCGTAGCAGCATGCTGGTCCCGTGCTGGTCTGGCGGGCTGGCCTGAAACGGTGAATGCTGCGCGCCAGACGTATAGACCGGAACCATGACGGTCTGGCCCGCAATGGTGATCGTCTTGTGATCCGAAGGACCAGCGCCTCCCTTGCGGGCAATGCCGCCGGTCTGCTCGCCGATCTGCAGTCCAAAGGACTGGAGATCGGTAACGAGCTTGCGACCAGAAAGTGTACCGAGCGTCGGAATGGTCATGACGCAGCCTCATCTGTAGATGTGGGAACCGGATCGGCTTCACCAACGTAATGAACGGTACGGGCAGGCCGCCGATCCTGAAGCAGACTAAGCAGTTCAGGTCGTGCATAATGTCCTACAGAGTCCATCATCCGTTTGCGCTTGGTGATAAGAGCGAAATCAAGATCGGCAATCACCATCCCCTCGCCTTCCGTCAGCGGTGTGCCGAGCAGCTTCCCTTCAGGCGAGACGATGGCCGTGAAGCATCCACCCCGCAGCGGCCCTTCCAGCGCAGGGTCGCCCGCTATTTCCTTGATCTGCTCTTCCGTCAGCCAACCCGTAGCGTTCACCACAAAGCAGCCGGATTCCAGCGCATGATGCCGGATGGTGACTTCCATCTGGTCGGCAAATATCTGCCCTACCAGCGAGCCGGGGAACTGGGCGCAATGGATTTCCTCGTGCTGGGTCATCAGCGCGTAGCGGGCGAGCGGATTGTAATGCTCCCAGCAGGCCAGTGCGCCGATGCGACCGACCGCACTCTCTACCACTTTCAGCCCGGAACCATCGCCCTGCCCCCAGACCATGCGCTCATGGTAGGTGGGCGTGATCTTGCGGCGTTTGAGCAGGATTTCACCCGTAGCGTCGAAGATAATCTGGGTGTTGTAGAGCGTGCCAAAATCGCGCTCGTTTACGCCCAGCACGACGACCATGCCGGTCTGGCGCGCAGCCTCTGCCACCATGTCGGTGACCGGACCGGGAATGACGACAGCGCGTTCGTAGAGTTCCAGATGCTCCCCACCGAAGCGGAAAGCCGGCTGGATGAACGAGAAATAGGGGTAATAGGGCACGAAGGTTTCAGGAAAGACCGCCAGTTTCACGCCTTTTTCGGCGGCCTCGCGGATGGCCTGACAGACTTTCCGGGCAGTCCCCAGACCATCGTCACCAAGGACGGGGCTGATCTGGATGGCTGCGGCGCGAACGATACGGGACATGGCTTGCGGTCCTCCCTTCGGCCTTTAGAGGGTCCAGGTATTGAGGATGAAGGCGTTGTCGCGACGGGCCAGCAGGATGATGTCGAGCACGTCCTGCGGATTGATGGGCGTGATGCCGGGGATCAGGTTCTGCTCGCCGTAGCCATAGAGGGCCTGAAGCGCGAAGCGGCAGGCATAGACTTTGCCGCCCTCTTCGAGGATTTTTGCGATCTGCTTGTTGCAGTTCATGTGCCCCGGAAAGGCTTCGTCGCCCAGACGGGGAAAGCCGCGCTGCACACCAAGGGTCACGCCCGGCCCATACAGCAGCACCGACGTCTCGAAGCCCTTGCGGATCAGGCGGGTGGCCTGCAGCAGGTTTACGAACCCGACCGAGCCTTCATTGGCGACGGTGTGGAAGGTTATGAGGGCTTTTTCGCCGGGTTTGGCTTTGATGTCCTCAAAGACCTTGTTTTCATAATTGACGAAACAGTCGCCGTCTTTGTACGGAGCGTGTTCGACTTTCGGCATGGTATCTCTCCCGTGTGCTGCGGTCTCCGGCAGGGAGCCGGGGCTGACCGTGTTGCCGAGGCAAACGTGGCACGGGATGGCAGAGAGCCAAAATATTATATGCCTCATGAAAAGGGTACAAACGGATCAAATCAGATCACATGCCGCCATCCTGCCAAAACAGAGACATACAAAAAATATACGACAACCATACAATCGTAAGGGGCATCCATAAGAATCTGTTTTAGCTTGATTTTATAATCACGCAGTCGTGAATGAAGTGCCTTTTTGTTTTTCCATATGCCCGCATGGCGCACCCCGGAATCAGATGTTCCGATCGATTCCAGACACTGCGCGCAGGTCACACAATATCAGCGAAGCCGGGTGAGCGTTTGTGTTGCAGGACCGACAGCACGCCATGCAGGGATTCCTCAAGGCTTGCAGCATCCGGTGCGCTGCCCAATGCAATGCGCGCCCGCTGCGGCGGCTCGCCGCTGATGGTGAAAACGGTGCTGGGCACCAGCGCCAGGCCTTGCCTGCGGGCATACGCCACAAAATCCGCACTGCCCCACCAGTCCGGCAATTTCAGCCACACATGCGGGCCGTCGGGGTTCATGCAGTGCCCCTCACCCAGAACCTTGCGGGCAATGGACTGGCGCAGGCGCAGCTCCTTGCGGATGGCATGCAGGATTGTATGCGCCTGCTCCGTCTGCATCCATCGCGCCGTGAGCGCGCTGAGCAGACCGGCATTGGTGAGCGCGATCGCCCGGATGGCTGCCGTAACGCGCCGGGTCATGTCCGCATTGGGCAGGGCAACATAGGCCGTGCGCAGGCCGGGGCTGAGCGTCTTGGCGAGGGTGGCCACGTAGCTGACACGGCTATGGTCGAGGGCCGCCAGCGCCGGGAGCGGGTTGTCCATCAGCAGGCTGTAGGGATCATCTTCCGCAATATGCAGATGATGGCGCTGGGCGACCTTCAGGATGTCCCTGCGCCTTTGCAGCGACATGGTGGCCGTGGTGGGATTGTGGATGGTCGGGATACAGTAAAGTAGCCGGGGATGATGTTCGGCGCAGACCCGATCCAACTGGTCCGGCATCATGCCTTCCATGTCGCTATCCACACCAACCAGAATAAGGTCAAACTGCGCTGCTATGGTCCGGATGCCCGGATAGGCAATACGGTCGGTGACAATGACATCGCCGGGCTGGGTATGGGTGCTGACAATGGCCGCCAGAGCGCTCTGGGCACCCGGTGAGACAAGAATTTCGTCCGTTCGCCGCTGGCCGATCACGGGCGCGATCCATTTCGCGCCAAGCTGGCGCTCCTCCAGAGTGCCACCCGTCACCCGGTATGACATCAGGCTGTTCAGATCCTGCTGCTTCAGGATGGCCGTAATATCGCTCTGGATAAGCCGCTGAAGCGGCGGATCCTGCGGGATCGGCGGCAGGTTCATGGTCAGATCCACCACAGCCGGTCCCGTATGGCGCCAGTGGCTTTCCCCCGCACCGACACGCACAAAAGTGCCCCGCCCGACCGTTGCGTCAATCAGACCGCGTCGGCGGGCCTCGGTAAAGGCGCGGGTCACGGTCGTCAGATTGGTGCCAAGATATTCTGCGATCGTTCGCTGTGGCGGTAGCCTGTCCCCTTCCCGCAGGTCGCCCTTGCGGATGGAAAGCGCCAGGGCATCGGCCAGCGTCATGTAAATCGCGTTCCGACTCCGGCTGATCTCTTCTTTCCAGTGGGCGAGATAGGGGTATGCGGACATGGGATGGAATTTCCATATATTCGATGAGATTCCATTCGACCATATACCATACAATCCGTGCAATAATGATCGATACAGATTAATGGTTGGGTGCTCCGTCCAGGTCATCACGCCACTTCGTCGCGTTAATGTCCTCTCCAAAGAGTTAAGTTCACGTAGTTCTATCACTCACTGTTTAAAGCGATCCGACCAGACCCACATCCGTTCGATCCGGAGCCAATAGGTTCATAAGCAAAATGTATCGTTCCATTATCTCTTTGCTGATCGCAGTTGAGGCTGCGTCCGGAATGGGGGTAAGCGGACCGTCCGACTACGGTTCATCTGAATGTGCAACTGGACACGCCAGGACAGCCGTCATGCCGTCGGAGCAATATAGAGAACCATTATCGCGTGGGTTAGTCCGAGAGGGCAATGACAATTTTCCCGACATGGCTACCAGTCATGAGATGGTCAAATGCCTCCCTTGCCCGAGCAAAGGGAAACACACTGTCGATCACAGGCCTAGGCCGGACGCGGTCCATGCGCGCGCAAGGTCTTTCACCATCGGTCTGTCACCCACAGGGGGCGTTACATAGAACGGGCACAGATATCCGCTAAAGCCCGGAATCCCCGAACGAGACGGTCTGATGGAAGCCGAATGACAGCTGTGCGGCGAGGATAAGCCGGAGTTGCCTTGCCGCCTTATCAGTCGACCACCCGAACAAGTACCTTGCCAGTGACGGCCCCCTGTTCGAGAGCGGTGTGTGAGTCTGCTGTGCGGTGGAGGGGCACGATCAGGCCAATCACAGGCTTGTAGGCTTTTGCTTCGAGACAGGCGGTGATGTCGATGATAGCAGCCTGCTTGGCCGACAACGGCACGGTGTAGATATAGACGAACCGGAAGACGGCACCGGCGATCATCGCGCGCAGCAGCGGGATCGAACTTTCATCCGCCGCGTCGCGCATCGCGTAGGAGCTGATGACTCCACCGTTCGCCAGACAGTCGAGATCCAGGTCGAGGTTCTCGACGAGATTGACGTCGACAATCCGATCAATGCCTTTGCCCGCCGTGGCGTCCCGTATCCTGGCCGGGACGTCTTCGCCGCGCAGGTTGAGGACTAAATCAGCTCCAGCTTCACGTGCGATTGCCTCGTGCTGCGGTTTGCGGACCGTCGTCGCAACCCACGCTCCCGCCCATTTGGCGAGATGGATCGCGGCCGATCCGACCACCCCGGCACCGCCATGAACCAGAACCCGCCGGCCCTTGAGGTCTCCGTCGGCAAAGAGGCAGCGATGCGCGGTCAACGCCGGAATGCCAAGAGATGCGCCGATTTCATACGACGTCGTGGCCGGCAGCGGCACCGCATTGGCGGAAGGAACGACGACATAATCAGCCGCTGTTCCCTCGGCACGACCTGCCTGCGCTTCAAAGATCCACACACGTTCCCCAATCCTCGATGCCGGGACGCCCATGCCCACAGCTTCGATCACACCGGCACCATCCTGGTGAGGAATGATGCGTTCATAGGGCATAGCAGACGAGAATCCGGTCCGTGCTTTCATATCGGTCGGATTAACGCCAGACATGTGTACGCGCACGAGAACGTCGCCCGCCTTGGGCGAGGGAGTCGGGAGATTGCCGAGGATCAGGACATCGTCCGCCGCACTCTGGCGGTCGTAGTAAATGGCACGCATGATCAATTCCTACTGTTGGAGGACGCCACAAAGCGGACGCTACAGAGCAGAAAATCTTCACATGCAGGCTTTTATGCAAGAAGGCACTTATTTGATATATAGAGATAGATAGTATACTAATAGCCTTATGACATCAGATCCGAAGCCTTTTCGCTGTGCCGTCGAAGTCACAGTCGAAGTTGCCGGCGGCAAATGGAAGCCGCTGATCCTTCATTATCTCCTCGGCGGGACGAAGCGGTTCGGTGAACTACGCCGCCTGATTGGTGGGGTGACGCAACGCTCGCTCACGCTCCAACTCCGGCAGTTGGAAGAACATGGCGTGATCCGTCGTGAGGTGTTCGCGGAAGTGCCTCCCCGGGTTGAATACTCGCTCACGGAGCGGGGCAGGACGCTTGCGCCTGTCCTGGAAGCGATGAAGCTGTGGGGCGAAAATTACGCGGCTCAACAGCTATAGGCGAGCCGCGCGGGTCTGACAGAGCCCAATCCTCCCGCGCCATGTAGCCATGTCCGCGTCGGGGAAACTCAGGGCTGCGCTCGGCGTCCGAAACGAGGCGTGGGCCGTCTGTCTGTTCAACATGGACGGAGCAGGCAGGTGGATAAGGGGGGGAAGCCGAATGTCTGCTTCAGAACTGGCCTGATCATAAACTGCCACCATGGGAGCACGTATAGTCCTTGAATTTTCCATGAGGATTTTTCAGATTCTGACACGTGAGGATGAGGCCGTATAACTATTTCGGGTAATCTTCCGTCAAATGCAGAATCGACTGGCTGCGAAAAAAGTCAGGAGAACTAATTATCAAACGGAGAAAGTGCTTCAATAATTCGGCATTCTGAAATATTACCTCCCCCGCATGATTCTATCATCGTAGAAAGTTCATGGCGCAATGCGATGAGATCCGCAATTTTGCGCTCAATTTCTGCCATATGGTCACGAGCAATTCTATCAACTGTCTTACAATCCTGGGTTCCCTGATCCGTTAGGGATAATAGAGCTCTTACCTGGTCTAATGAAAAACCCAGATCCCGAGATCGACGAATAAAAGACAGTCTCGCGAGTGCCTCATCATCATAAGTGCGATAATTGCCATCGGTCCGCTGTGGCGGAGCCAGAAGACCGATCCGTTCGTAATAGCGGATCGTCTCGACTTTGGTATTCGTCGCCTTCCCCAAGGCACCAATCGATCGCATTCCCTGCCTCTTGACCCTGTAGTTGCTACAGGGAGCATACATTAAAACAGATGATTCGTCAGGGAGGCGCTGGATGGCAGGAGGATGCTGTGGTGGATGCACAGATACGCCGCTACCAATCAATAAATCATGGCGGAGAGCGCTCCTGATCGCGCTTTTTCTCAATGCCAGCATGTTTGCCGTTGAAGCTGGGGCTGGCGTGTCGGTTGGATCTGCATCCGTACAGGCGGACGCGATTGATTTCCTTGGCGACAGCGCCAACTACGCAATAAGCCTCAGTGTTGCCGGAATGGCATTGCGATGGCGAGTTGGCGCGGCCTTTCTGAAAGGCCTGACCCTGTTCATGGCTGGGCTATGGGTAATGGCCAATGCTGGGTGGATAGTAATGAACAGCAACCATCCGCCTCACCCAGACGCAATGGGCGGCATTGGTCTGCTTGCCCTCGCGGTCAATCTGGCCTGTGCCCTCATATTATGGACACACCGGAAAGGTGATGCCAACCGCCGTTCTGTATGGATCTGCTCTCGTAATGATGCGATCGGAAATGTTGCCGTTGTGCTGGCAGCTCTGGGCGTGTTTGGCACTCGTTCTGCGTGGCCGGATATTGCGGTAGCTGCCATCCTTGCGATGCTTGGTATTAGTGGAGGTGTGCAGATTATGCGACAATCGAGAGTAGAACTAACAGATAACAAATCAGATATATCACGACATATCAATGTATAAATCATATAATACTCTAGAATATATTAAGCAGGTAAGGAGACGCACACGCTATAATGCGGCATTCATTCTCCTGATTTTTCCCCTGCTCTGTGGCTGTACAAATAGTGATCACTCAAATATTTCGCCGGAATCAGATGTCCAGAAATTTTCCAGCCGTCAATTTACGGATGCCGGATTGCAAGAATTCATTACAAAAGTTCTCGGACCAAACGTATCGAGTCAGGAAAACGCATGGGGCATCACTCGCCTGACGCTTGCTACCTTGTATTTTCATCCCGATATCCTTGTAGCTAAAGCTGAACTGGAAACGGCTCGCGCTGGAATCAAGACAGCCGGTCAACTGCCCAATCCCAGTTTCACGGTGCTGGGTGGCCCATCGGCTCATTACGTCGGCTACGGCGCGTCAATACTGATCGAATTTTTCGGCAGGCGTTATCACCGTATCAAAGAAGCCAGATATCGGGCTGCCGTCGCGCAATGGGAAGTCATCAATACTGCATGGAAACTACGCAGCGACACGCGGTCTGCTCTTCTCGGCGTCTGGGCTGTATCCGGGCGCCTCAAGCTTGTGGAAGAGACTGCGGCAGCTAAACGCGAACTCTTTACCCTGGAACAGGCACGTTTTGATCAGGGGCGAGCATCCGCTCTCGAAATATCGCAGGTACGGACGGAAATGATCCATGCCGAGTTGTCTGTCAGTGATCTGCGGCGCGAGTATGCCGTCCGTAAGGCAGCTCTGGCAGGAGCAATCGGGGTTCCTGCCGAAGCACTTGATTCCATTGCTCTTGATACAAAAGCATTTGATGTCTGTCCCGACCTCATGGAATACCGCGATTCACAGGACATGAGATACCAAGCCGTAATGCAACGCGCGGATCTGCGGGAACTTCTTGCGTCTTATGACGCCGCCCGACAGGCTCTACGGGTCGAAGTTTCCCGACGCTATCCCGATGTCACCATCAGTCCCGCCTATAACTGGGATATTTCAAATCGCTTTGAGGTAAATCCCTCTCTGCAAATTCCGATTTTCAATCAGAACGAAGGCCCCATAGCTGAAGCTGTTGGGCAGGAGCATGAGGCGGCGGCTCGTCTCCGGCGTGCAGAGAACACGGTGTTTAAGTCCATCTCGCAGGCTACGGCCAATTACCGCGGCACGACATCAATTCTGCTACAGGCGGATGAACTTGCCAAAACCGTACGGGTAAGGCTGAACCAGATGCAGCACCGCCTTCAGTCAGGCGCAATCGACCGACCAACGATGGTTATGACTCATATAGAGCAGATTCAAGCAGAGACCGCTCTTCTTGAAGCAGAAATTCAGCAACGGCAAGCCATAGGTCAGATCGAAGATGGCATGCAGCAGCCCATTTTTGATCACACCAGTGCCGCGCAGGTTTCCGGCCTGCTTGAAAATAACCAAAGGAACTCACCATGAAAGCGAGGGCCTTCTGGCTGCCTCTTGTAGGTCTTTCTGTCTTCCTAGTTCTAAACGTGGCGGACATTGCTGTTGCAGATGATGATGATCCACCAGTTTCGGTTCTTGGCGCAGAGGCGACCGTGACGGTCTCCCCGGAAGCAGTTACGAAGAGTGGCATCGCTTCTGCACGACCCAGCATCGTGCCTTGGAGAAAGTTGGTTCCCGCCTATGGTTACGTTCTGAACGCAACACAACTTATCACTCTTGTTAGTGATTATGCTGACATGAAAGCGCGGCTGGAGAGCATGCAGGCACAGCAGACGCTTGCCCGTGCGAAACTCGATCGTGACAAAGGACTGTATCGCGACCGGCAGAATATCTCTCAGGAACAATTCCAGGAGACAACAGCCAGATTTCAGTCCAACTCAGCTATGGTAAAAGCAGAACAGGTCCGGGTGAATAACGCACTTAATATTATCAGACAGCAATTTGGTTCGGTCATATCTGACGCTACCGAAAAAAATACAATTTTCATTACACAGTTACTTCAACAACAAGTGGTCTTGGTCAAGGTGACCCTTCCACCAGATACGGATCTACCAACCCCACCAAGTCAGGCGGATGTGACCGATTATGGAAACACGGGTGGACACGGGACAATGCTCCACTATTTGTCTCCTGTAACCATGACCGATCCTGCTATTCAGGGGCGTAGCTTTTTCTATTTTGCGTCGGCTGAAAGTCAGCTTGTCGCGGGCATGAATGTTTCCGTTCTCCTGCCTACCGAAGAGGAACGTCCCGGTATCCGGATACCTGCATCAGCTATTATCTGGCTGCAAGGTAAGTCGTGGATATACCGTGATAACGGACACGGAAAATTTACACGCCTACCCCTTACGACCGACGTGCCGGACCGAGAAGGTGGCTACCTGATCCAAGATACTCCAGGACAAATCACACACGAAACGCAAATCGTCGTAGAGCGTACGCAATTACTTCTGTCTGAAGAATTCCGAGCTCAGCTTGAATCAGGAGACGATGACGACTGATGACGGGACGTTCTTTCAGCCTTCAGGCAGCTATTATCGGGTTTTCGATCCGCTTCCGGGGCGTGGTTATCGCAACCGCATGTCTGTTGTTCTTCTATGGCCTGTATGGCTTGAGACATGCCAGCTATGATGTGTTTCCGGAATTCATTCCGCCACGGGTCACGATCCAGACCGAAGCCGCTGGTTTTACGCCGGAACAGGTCGAAACATTGGTTAGTCGCCCAATGGAAATTGCCCTGACCGGCCTCCCGGGTATTCAGCGCGTGCAATCGACTTCGATTCAGGGACTGTCAGTCGTCAACGTCCTGTTTGCGACATCGACCGATATTTATCGCGCCCGGCAACTGGTCGGGGAACAAATGAATGTTGTTGCACAGCAATTGCCAGCCGGTGTTCATGCTCCGACTATGACGCCACTGACCTCATCCGCCGGTCTGGTACTGGTGATTGGTCTGACGTCGGAACAACAGTCCCTCATGCAGTTGCGCACGCTTACTGACTGGTCATTAAGGCCGCGTCTGCTGGCGTTGCCTGGTGTGGCTGGAGTCAGTGTGTTTGGCGGGGAGCGTCGGTCACTCCAGATACAGGTACATCCAGACCAACTCATCTTGCATCATATCGGACTTGATGACGTCCTTGCGGCTGCCCAGGAAGCAACTGGCATACAGGGGGCCGGCTTTATTGATACCCCGAACCAAAGAGTCGTTCTTCAGTCTGACGGTCAGGCCCTGACGCCAGAAAGTCTGGCCCGCACTGTGATTGTCCGCTCTGATAATGGTGCTGTCACACTGGGCAGTATTGCCACTGTAACTGAAGCCCCTATTCCCGCCTTCGGCGCGGCCAGTATCGAGGGAAAAACAGGCATTGTGGTTAATATATGGGAACAGTACGGTGCCAATACGATGGCTGTGACCCGGGAAATCGAGGCGGCACTTACCGATTTCCGCCCGCAATTGCAGGGACAGGGGATTACATTGCATGCTGACCTGTTCCGACCCGCCAATTTCATTACGACCGCATTGGGGAATGCCACACGAGCATTGCTTCTGGGCGGTTTTCTGGTGGTTGCCGTAATCTTTCTTTTCCTTTTTGACCTGCGAACCGCTGCAATCTGTTGCGCCACCATACCTTTGGCTATTCTGATAGCCCTGTCGTTGCTGGAGACACTCGGGGTTACTTTGAATGCCATGACCCTGGGGGGGCTTGCTATCGCCATCGGCGAGGTCGTGGATGACGCCGTGATCGGGGTCGAAAATGTTACACGCCGATTGCGTGAGAACCGGCTTCTGGTCCAGCCCGCATCTACAGCGCGCGTCGTACTCGATGCATGCGTTGAAGTCCGCAGTGCAGTGGTTTACGCGACCTTTGCTGTCATTATCGTTTTCTTGCCTGTCATCGCCCTTCCCGGACTTTCGGGACGACTGTTTGCTCCACTGGCAACAGCTTATGTTCTTGCGGTCATGGCTTCTCTTGCCGCTGCTGTAACCGTTGTACCTGCACTCTGCGCATGGCTCTTGGCGACGCCTGGAGAAACCCGGAGAGAGCCCCCCCTGGCAGGATGGACCGCCAGAGCTTATGAACGTCTTCTGGCCAGATTAATGCGCCATCCCCGATTTGTTATAGGCGGGATGATCCTGACCACCTTGATAGGGTTTGCGGCCCTTCCATTCCTTGAAAGCGATTTCATTCCTGATTTCAAGGAAGGTCACCTTATCATTCATATGACGGCTGCTCCGGGGACTTCCCTGGAACAGTCTCTGAAATTAGGTAGACAGGTTACAGAAAAACTTCGTCAGCTTCCCGAAATCCGTTCGGTTGCTCAGAGAGTCGGACGCGCCTCGCTGGATGAGGACACGTATGGACCACATACCAGCGAGTTTGAGGTTGATTTGAATCAGGTGGATGGGAAGGCTTCCCGACAGATTGATGCCCGCGTTCGCAAAGCGCTTGACGGGTTCGTTGGGGCCAGTTTTTCTGTCAGTAGTTTTTTGACGATGCGCGTAAACGAAACCCTTTCTGGTTCGTCTTCGGCTGTGGCAATCAATATTATTGGCGATGATCTGGATGTATTGGATATCCAGGCAAATAATATTGTCCGCATGTTGCATCAGATACATGGCGCAACAGATGTCCGGATAGAAGCACCCCCTGGTGTTCCGGAACTTGCTATTCGGCTACGCCCTGCTGATCTGGAGCGCTGGGGGCTTCGGTCGGCGGATGTACTCCGATCCATCCATACAGCCTGGCAGGGTGAAACCGTGGGGCAGATATACGAGCGTTCTGCGGCTTTTAATGTTATGGTTCGTCTTGATGACGCAAGTCGTAATGATGTTGCGTCTGTCGGCTTCCTGCCACTGCATACTGTTCACGGAAACTACGTACCACTCCGCGCTGTCGCAGACATATATGAGACGAACGGTCGCTATCAGGTGTCACATCTGGGAGCACAGAGAACACAGACTGTCACCGCAAATGTTACAGGACGATCAACTCAATCTTTCGTTCAGGACGCACGCACGGCTATAGCAAAAAATATCAAACTGCCTCTTGGAACCTACGTTCAGTTTACATCCGCAGCGGAAGCTGAATCACAATCACGCAAGGAACTGTTTATAAATTCCGGGCTCGCTGCCATAGCGGTCATGATTCTGCTCTCAATAATCACACAAGGATGGCGCAATCTCGCTCTGATACTCGTCAATCTTCCCTTCGCATTTGTCGGCGGCATTCTGGCAATCATTGTTTCCGGCACAACGCTAACTCTTGGGGCAACAGTCGGCTTCGTTACTCTATTCGGGATTACGCTTCGGAATTCGGTGATGATGATTTCGCATTTTGAGACTTTGGTCGAGCGGGAACATCTCACATGGGGAGTAACAACAGCGCTCCGGGGGGCCAGAGACCGCGTCGTCCCCGTACTCATGACATCGCTCGTTACGGCGCTTGGACTGGCGCCTCTGGCTGTTGATATGAATGCGCCTGGGCGGGAAATCGAAGGACCTATGGCAGCTGTCATTCTTGGAGGGCTCATGACATCAATGATACTTAACCTGTTTGTTTTGCCTATTCTTGCTGTCAAATTTGGTAGTTTTTCTGAAAACGAAACGGGAGTTCCGGAAACCTTGTTCAAGTGACAGGTATGGGCCACTGCTGCACAGAACTACTTGAAGATTATGTCCGATATGCCAATAGAACCCAGAATGAAAACTGCTTCCGTATCACGCTCGGCCACCATTCGGTCTGACTCGACCTTCTGGTTGGGTTCGGAATTGCCTTCATGAATCTTGACGCTGTCCAGAAAATCTGGATTGCCGCCCGCACCGAACATCATCGTGTCAAGGCCGAAAACCGAAAGCATCGTTGCCCGATCCAAATGATTTATACCAAGGGCTACTGTCGCTGACTCATCTGTGAAGTGACGCGAAGGGCCTGTTCTGATTCTGTCGTGAGAGGGAGGATCGGGAATGGCTGGTGCGATTGCCTTACGGACGGATTATACGGCTTCTGCGTTACGGCGTCTGGCCTC
>NZ_JAPIVJ010000018.1:0-37591 GCF_054182245.1 Komagataeibacter sp. NFXK3 | reverse complement strand
ATTTTTTCAGTGATGCGTACAGGAGCCCCGGTTTGCCGGGGCGGAGCCACTCCGACATCGGGATCGGTCATGCTGTGGTCTCTGCGGGCTGTCATGGTGATCCCCCGGCCGGATCAGTCGCCCGTGGCGGCCCTCGGGGCTGGCACCAGCGGGGAAGGATCTGGATGACGACCATCGGACCACCACAACATGGGCAGGGCGGTGGCGTGACCGCCCCTGCTCCGGGATCAGCCGTCGGGCCTTGCCTGCGCCGTCGTCAGCATGCCCAGCCTGTCGAGCGGACTGATGACGGCCCGCACGGTCCGTGTCGCAACTTTTGTATAAAGGGCCGTGGTCTCCAGGCGGGAATGACCCGGCAGGACCTGGATTACGCGGACATCGACACCATCCTCAAGCAGGTGCGTGGCAAAGCTGTGCCGCAGGGTATGAGGCCCCACACGTCTAGTGATCGAAGCAGCCCGCGCGGCATCGACAACCACACGATGGAGCTGCCGTGTGCTGATGGGCCTCATGGTGTCCTGCCCGGGAAACAGCCAGCCACCGGAATGCATCACGCCCTGCTGGCGTCCGGCCTTCCACCACTCCCGCAGCAGGGGCAGAAGGTCTGCCGGAAGCATGGCGTTGCGATATCGTCCCCCTTTGCCCCGTTCGACCCTGAGCAGCATGCGCTCGCTGTCGATATCGCTGATCTTGAGAGCGGCGACCTCGGCCACCCGCAGGCCTGCCCCATAGGCGACCGACAGGGCGGACTGATGCTTGAGGCATACGGTCACGTTGAGCAACCGGGCAACTTCATCACGGCTCAGCACGACGGGCAGGTTGCGGGGCTGCGCTACCCGGACCAGCTTGCGTGCAAGGTCGGGGCGGTCGAGCGTCTGGGTGAAGAAAAACCGCAGCGCCGACACGATGGCATTCATGGTCGGTGTCGGCATGCCAGCCTCGTTCTGCGCAATCTGGAACTGGCGCACATCCTCGACTGTTGCCGTGTGGGGTGAGCGGCCCAGAAACGTGGCGAAACGGCCGACATCTCGAAGGTAATTGCGCTGCGTCTCCCGGGAGAACCGCCGCACCGCCATGTCATCAAGCAGGCGCTGGCGAAGGGGTCTGATTGCAGCAATGCACAGGGACTCTGTCATCATCCGGCTCCTTCTGGTGGGAAGAAGCCAGAGTGCTTGGCCCGATCAGGACAGTTCCAAATAAAACAGATCGCTCACGCCGTGGTGACAGGCCTGCACACCGCACCAATCCCGCGCAGCGGGTTCGTTCTTCCCCCGCATTGCCGACATTTTTCTGCCGGGAAAGGGAAGAGTGTGCTGGCTCGGGTATAGCCTTTAGAGTCAGAGGGCTGCGCGGATTTTCGTGACGGGTTGAGAGGGTGGGAGAGAGGCTCCTGTCCGCCCGTCATGGAGTTTTTCGCCATGGCGACCGCTATTCCCAAAATCACCCTGAGTTCGTCCCGCGATATCCCGTTCAACCGGCTGGTGCTGTCCCAGTCCAACGTGCGGCGTGTGAAGTCCGGCCTGTCGATTGAGGAACTGGCCCGCGACATCGAGCGCCGGGGTCTGCTGCAGAGCCTGAATGTCCGCCCCATCCTTGATGATGCTGGTGTCGAAACCGGTAGTTATGAAGTGCCAGCCGGTGGGCGACGTTTTCGCGCCCTTGAACTGCTGGTGAAGCAGAAGAAACTGGCGAAGACCGCCCCGGTGCCCTGCGTCGTGCGCGAGGCCGGATCGGCCATTCTTGCCGAGGAAGATTCCCTGGCCGAGAACGTGCAGCGGGTGGCCCTGCATCCGCTGGACCAGTTTCGGGCCTTTCGCGACATGCTGGAGAAAGGCATGTCCGAGGAAGAAATCGCTGCCGCGTTCTTTGTCGCACCGGCCGTGGTCAAACAGCGCCTGCGGCTGATGACGGTGTCCGACAAACTGCTCGATATCTACGAGCAGGATGGCATGAAGCTGGAACAGCTGATGGCCTTTTCCATCAGCGATGATCATGCCCGCCAGGAACAGGTCTGGGACATCGTGTCCCAGAGCCATAACCGCGAACCCTACGTCATCCGTCGCATGCTGACGGAAAAGACCGTGCGGGCCTCGGACGCCCGCGCCCGCTTCGTCGGGCTGGAGGCCTATATCGTAGCGGGTGGCCACGTCATGCGCGACCTGTTCGAGGCCGATGACGGCGGCTGGCTGCAGGATCCGGCTATTCTGGACCAGCTGGTCATGGAAAAGCTGCATGCAGCCGCAGAGGATATCCGTGCCGAGGGCTGGAAATGGGTCGAAACCGCCCTGTCGTTCCCATGGGGTCACACACGGCAGTTCGTCGAGATCGATGGCACGGAATTACCTCTGACCGATGAAGAGACAGCCCGTCTCGAAGCCCTGCGCGCCGAGCAGGAAACCATCGAGGCTGAATATGCCCAGGCCGATGAATATCCGGACGAGGTCGATGCAAGACTGGGCGAGATAGAACAGGCCATTCTTGCCCTGGAAGAACGGCCACTGGCGTTCGATCCCGCTGACATGGCGCGGGCAGGCGCCTTCGTCAGCCTCGACAGCGATGGCACGCTGCAGGTGGAGCGGGGGTTCGTGCTGCCCGAGGACATGCCGGCCGAGCCGGAGGAGACCGATGATGTTGACGGTGCAGATGAATACGATCACCCCACGTATGAAGGGCGGGATGAACGTATTGCTGATTATGGCAGTGATGAAGGCGCAGTGGGCGATAGCATTGTCCCCGACGTCGAACCCGAGGAGGAAGACGGGATCAGGCCGCTGCCTGACCGGCTGCTCACCGAACTGACAGCCTGGCGCACGCTGGCCCTGCGGGACGCGTTTGCCAGCAACCCGCACATCGCGCTGACTGAATTCCTGCATACGCTGGTGCGCGATGTTTACTGGCAGACACCAGGCGCGGATTGCCTGGAAGCCTATGTCCGGGAAATCCCCCTGCCGGTCCATTCGCCCGACATGCCGGGCAGTGTACCGGCGCATGCGCTGCGCCAGCGCAACGAGGGCTGGAAACACGACCTGCCCGAGGACGAGGATGCGCTGTGGCGCTGGATCGACGATCTAGACGACGCCAGTCGCATGGCGTTGCTGGCCCATTGCCTGTCCTTCGGCATCAACGCCCTCTACGAGCGCGTGCCCGCCTATGGCGCGGTGTCCCAGCGCAGCGTGACCGAGCGTCTCAAGCGGGCAGACCGTCTGGTCGCAGTCCTCAGCCTCGATCTGGTCGAGGCAGGCTGGCAGCCCACGGTCGAGAACTATCTCGGCCGGGTGACCAAGGCCCGTATCCTCCTGGCGGTGCGGGAAGCACGCGGTGATGAGGCGGCAGAGCGCATCGCCCACCTGAAGAAGCCCGACATGGCCCGCGAGGCCGAGCGGTTGCTGGATGGTTCGGGCTGGCTGCCCGAGGCGTTGCGGACCGTAGGGCTGGCCGATCAGGCACAGGTTGAAACAGTGACGGCAGGAGGGGATATGGAGGCCATTGCTGCCGAATAGCGCAATGGATTTTTGGAACTTTGAGACAGCGGCTTCCGGCGCCCGGAAGCCGCTTTTTCATGTCCGGCGCCCCGGAAAGAGGGAGAGGTCGGCTTCGCCTTGGGTGCCGAATAACCGGCATCAGAGGAGAGTTTTCCATGACCACAACCACCATCCTGCCCCCTGCGTCCCGTAGCCCCACTTCGAGCGGCTTCCGGATTGATCCCTCCCGTGGCGAGCGCAATGCCCGCGTCTCGTCCGAATGGTTCTCGCGGCCCGATGACGAGCGCTACCTGTCCCTGTCTGACCTGCATGCCGCCACACTGGCGCGGGCGGATCGGGCCACCGCTCGTACGGTGGAAAGCCGCGCCATCCGCGTGGAGGCGTCCCGCGACAATGCCGAGCGCCTGACCCTGACCGTGCCGGGGCAGAATGAGCCGATCGCGCCCACCCATTGGTCCTTTGGCCAGATGTGCAGTCTGGTCAGCGCACCATCGTCCTATCTGCGTAACCTTCCGGCCCCACTGGCGGCGATCAATTTGCAGCATGGGTTGTTGTCACACCGCGCCGAACTGGTCAAAACGCTGGAGACCGAAGACGGGCGGGTGGAACTGCGCGCCGTAACCGGCCCCGATTACGGCCGCATCTGGGACCACGAACTGGTGGGTGCGGTGCGGAAGATCGCCGGTGACGGCACAGGCGATACCAACTGGAAGGTACCGGGTGTCATCGACTGGGCCACCATGACCCACAATCCCTATGTCGATATCACCAAGGAGACGACCACCCTGTATGCGTCAGACAGGGATGTGTTCCTGTTCCTTGTGGACGATACGCACCCGATTGAAGCCGGGCGTCTGCCCAACGGCGAACCTGATCTCTATTTCCGGGGTTTCTATGCCTGGAATTCGGAAGTTGGCAGTAAGAGTCTTGGTATTGCGTCGTTTTATCTGCGCGGAGTGTGTCAAAACCGCATGTTATGGGGCGTGGAAAATTTCGAACAGATCACGATCCGGCATAGCAAGTTTGCTGCTTCCCGCTTCGTGCATCAGGCCACACCGGCGCTCCGGAATTTCGCCACGGCCAGTCCGGCCTCGTTCGTCTCTGGCATTCAGGCCTCGCGCAAGGCGCTGGTGGCCAGAACCGATGACGATCGGGAAAGTTTCCTGCGTCGTCGCGGGTTCTCGAAACCGGAAACCACCAGGATCATTGAAACCGTGTTGAACGAGGAGGGACGCAAGCCCGAGAGCGTGTTCGATTTCGTGCAGGGGATCACGGCACTGGCACGGACGAAGACCAATCAGGATACGCGGCTGGATCTGGAGGGCAGGGCACGCAAGCTGATGGAGAAGGTCGGATGAACGCGCCCATCATCAGAAAGCGGCATGGTGGGGAAGGGGCGGCGGACGAGGTCCGCCGCCTTCTGCCTGTCAGCAGGTCAGTCGTTCAGGCTGTCCTTGAGCGCCTTGGCAGGCGTGAACGCCAGCTTGCGCGAAGCCGCGATCTGGATGGTCGCACCCGTGGCCGGGTTGCGGCCTTCGCGGGCGGCGACTTCCCTGACCTTGAACTTGCCAAAGTTCGGCAGGGTGATTTCATCACCGGTCCTGGCGGCGGTGGTCATCGCTTCGACCAGGGCGTCCAGCACCTTGCGGGTATCGGTCTTGCTCGTGTCGGTGGTGGTGGCGATATGATCGACCAGATCGGCAATCTTCATGGGACTATCCTTTTGCATTCGGGCCTGTGCCCGTTGCCTCTGCCGTTACGGGGGAATCATGGCGGCATCAAGCCTGCAGGGAGGGTGAGATGACCAATGCGCAGTCATGGGATGCTGGCGATCTGGCCGGCAGGCTGGCCGAAAACGCCGAGGCGGTCTGCCGGCATTACCTCTCGGCCGGACGACGGCACGGCAATTACTGGCTGGTCGGCGACGTCCACAACACGCCGGGACGGTCGCTCTATGTCCGCCTGCATGGTGGACCGGACGGGCGTGGCCGCGCGGGCAAATGGACGGATGGCGCGACGGGGCAGCACGGTGATCTGCTCGACATCATCCGCGAAAGCCTCGGGTTGCTCGATTTTCGCGATGTTGCCGACGAGGCCCGGCGGTTTCTCTGCCTGCCGCAGTCCGAGCCACGATCGGCCCCTGATCGCGGCCGTTCCCATGCGTTCAGCCACGATACTTCGGGGCAGGCATCTGGCACCGCAGACGCCGCACGTCGGCTCTGGGCCATGTCCCGCCCGATTGCGGGCACACTGGCGGAAACCTGGCTGCGCCAGCGTGATCTTACCCGCCTGACGGACCTGTCATCCCTGCGTTTCCACCCCGACTGCTACTACCGGGCCGATGCCGACAGTCCGACCGAGACCTGGCCCGCCATGATCGCCGCCGTCACCGACCCGGATAGCCGCGTCACCGGCGTGCATCGGACCTGGCTGGCGCGGGACGGAAAGGGCAAGGCCCCCGTCGCCATGCCTCGTCGGGCGATGGGCGACCTGCTCGGCCATGCCGTGCGTTTTGGCGCAGCCTCTGACGTTCTGGCGGCAGGCGAGGGGATCGAGACGGTGCTGTCGCTCCATGAGGTCATGCCCGATCTGCCTCTGGCCGCCTGCCTGTCCTCGGCGCATCTCGCCGCCATGGTGTTTCCACCTGCGCTGCGCCGCCTCTACGTGCTGCGCGATGACGACCCGGCCGGAGACCATGCGGTGATGACCCTGCAGGACCGGACGCAGGAGGCCGGGATCGAGTGCCTCGTGCTGTCACCGCGTCTGGCGGACTTCAACGATGATCTGCGCTATCTCGGGCGTGGGGCGATGCGGGCGATCCTGCATCCCCAGCTTGCCCCGCAGGACGTGGCGCGGTTCCTGCATCCGGTCACGCACTGAGGCGGGCCGGGAAGGGGGTATCTTCTTTCCGGTGTGGCGCGCGGGGCTGTCCCGTTTCCGGATGAGGCGCGCCCGCGGCCTTTCTGGAAGGGGAGCGGGCGTCAGCCAGACCGGGCCTGCAATGGCGGAGACGGCTATTTTCCGCCGCGCGTGCCGCGCTTTGCATCGCGAAGCAAAATAGCCGTCTCCCTGCCATCCTTCACTGCGTTCCGGCCGCGCCATGCGCGGTTCCGGCCCGGCCTTCGTCTGCCGCTATCCGCCCCCGGAAAGGCCGCGAGGGGCGAGGCCAGAACCGGAGGACAGACCCATGACCCGCACACAGGACGATTTCGAACCTGCACACGCCACATCTTCCACCGCCCACGTGCTGGCGGAACTCCAGCTTTACGGCCACCGTCCCTTCGAGGATGAGCCAGACCCGAGGCCCTTGCCCGACGCCAGCCAGATCGAGGGCGCGGTGGTCGACATCTTCGATGCCCTGTCCGCCACGCTGACCGACACCCGGCTGGAACCCGATCTCGAACCGCTGCTCTGGTCCACCGTCAATGTCTTTCACCGTATGGTCGGGCAGGTGGAGCGCAATCTTGATCGCAACGAGCAGGCGCAGAAGCGCAGCCAGCAGGAACAGGATGGCAGCGAAATCCGCTCGGTGGAACTGGAGCGGCTCATTGCCGAGGGGCTGACCCTGCTGGAACGACGCAACGCTTACGAGATCTTTCGCGACCTCGCCTGCGACCAGTTCGAACGCCTGACGATGTCGCCCTGGCGCCCGCGCTCCGGCTCGCTGGTCAGCCGCAGCACCCTGACGGCTTCCATGATCGACAGCCGCGATTTCCTCAACGCGCGCAGGAAAGCTGAAACGGAATTGCTGGTGCCTCCCGGACCAAAGGTCGCGGTCACGGGCGGCCCTGATTACGAGGACCACCATCTGATCTGGAACCGTCTGGACAAGGTGCGCGAGAAGCATCCCGATATGGTGCTGCTGCACGGCGGCTCACCCAAGGGGGCGGAATTCATTGCCTCTCGCTGGGCGGACCATCGCGAAATTCCGCAGATTGCCTTCAGGCCCGACTGGAACCGGCACGGCAAGGCCGCCCCGTTCCGGCGCAACGACGCCCTGCTGAAAGTCCTGCCCGTCGGGGTCATGGTGTTTCCGGGATCGGGCATTCAGGACAATCTGGCCGACAAGGCCAAACAGATGGGTATCCCGGTCTGGAGGTTTCGCAAGGAGGCTGGCGCGTGAGCGCCTTCTCCAAATGAGAATACTGTTTCGGTATTCACCAGTGCATGGTCGTCATATACACTGTCACGAAGTGTTACCGAACCACACAGGGAGAGCGGTATGGAAACTGCATTGCCAGGGGCGCAGGCGGACATCGGCTCGCATGACAGCGTTCTGACCTGCGTTCAGAAGACTGAAAGAATTACGGCGATTGTCCCGCTCGCAATCATGGTTATCTGTGTGGCGCCGCCGGTCCTTGGAAATCTGATTCATTTGAGCGTTGCTGGCGCTCTTCTGAACGGGTTTCTATGCTTCCTGATTTCAGGTCTGCTGATCAAGGGCGTTAAGGCATTCATTCTCACCCCCTTTCAGAATTTTCGTTACAAAAAGGCCGCCGAGCAGCTGGGGGCTGAAATTCAGGCGGGCAATTCGTCTGTCCTGCAAAAGCGGATATGGTGGCAGGAGACGCCGGGCGCACTGGCGATTACCCGGCAGGGCGAGGTCATCGTCATGGACCAGAAGAGCGATTATCGGAAACGGTATCTGCGTGCTGACCAGATCGTCGGAGTTCAGGTGGAGCGTGAGGCGACGCACATCACGAATACACGTCATGGCGGACGCTTCACTATTGGAGGTCTGTCGCGCAGTGGTTTGTTCGGCGGCTATACTTTCGGCGGTCGGTCTCGCTCGATCACACGTACCGTTGAGACAGCCTTTCTCGAACTCCAGTATCAGTTGGACCCCAACGGCGTGACGTATATGACAATCGTACCGTTCGGTAATGCGCGTCGGGAGGCGGATGCACTCTGCACGACGATCCGCCGCATGGCGCGACTGTCCCAGGCTCAATTGTGATCTTCCTGCGAACTAGGGCAGGAACCGCTCAGCGAGGAGGCGAGGTGACGTCTGCGATCGCGTTGAATGCATCCGGCGTGACCGTTACCCCGAAATGTCGTGTGATGGTTTCGACCAGACGTGAAGCCGTTTCCTGCCAGCGGTCGACGTCATCTGGATCGGGGGCGCGGGGAATATTGCCGCCGGGTGTCGCATAGCGATAGGTGGTCGCATAAGCCGTCAGCACCTCAACCTCACGAAATCCCGGTTTCAACGGATTATCGTCAGGCAGGTCATCGAGAATGGCGCCGAGCTGGTGCTGATGCTGACGTCCGATGTGGATCCCTTCCGCAGTCATGACGGCAATCAGGGCAGCCTCGACCGCGTAGAAAAGCTGGTTGACCGCATTTCGGCTGCCGGAAGCGTGGAGCAGGCGCGCATCACCGAGGAAATTATTGGCCAGCCAGATCTGCGAGCCGATCTTTTTTGCAACGGGATCGGGCGTTTTAGCCAACGCGCACACCCTCACGGTGAAGAATATAGGACAATGTGTTGGGCACGTTGATAGTCGAGCGAATCTCGGCGTCTCGTTCAGCGACGATATCCGCAGTCAGGCCGGCCTCTCGACCGACGGCCCAGGTTTTGCTGGGACTGAGGTCACTGTCACTGGCACGGTTCGGAAGAACGAGGAAAATATCCCAGTCGCTATCAGGCCGGTTTGTGCCGGTGGCCCGGCTCCCGAAAATCCAGACCTGCTTCGCCCCCAGCTTCTGCTTTGCCAGACGAACAATGGTTTTGAGCTTAGGTTCGCTTGCCAGTAGGGCACGCGTCCGATTGTTATGCCGCCAGTCTCGTGATCCTGCGGCTTTGCGAACAGCATCGACGGCGATGCTGCCCCCATCATTCTTGCTCGTCACCGTTGGCATCATGACAGCCCATTACTTGTTCAGCCTCTAGACGGCGCGTTCTAGCACAATTCCATCATGTCGTCGTCACATATCATGGGGCTGCGGACATGAACGGTCAGCCGGAGTGCGACCATTTTGCCCGCCACCTCGGGCGCGGCGCACCCGGAAGGCCCCGCCCGGAGAGATCGGGAGGGGCGGCGACGTCTCTCCCATTTCCGGCTGTGCGAGTGGCTGACAAGGGACGTGACTGCCCCTTCCTCACCGGTGAAACGGTCGGACTGTCCGTGGCGAAGGACGGATCGTCCAGCGGGCAATCGGCTGGCCAGCCTTCGTTGGAACGACGGGTCCATAGGATGCGGCCCGAACCGTTCGCAGCAGGAACGCAGCAGTCGGGGGCGGTTGTCTGGCCGCAGTCCGCGCCACCAGCATGCAAGACGGTTGCACCGGGCGAGCGCGATATCCTCCTGTCGCACGTTCCCCACCTGTCGGACCGGTCATGCCGGCATCGTATCTCTCCATAGGGCTGTCGGGTCCGCACACCATGGCCTCTGTCGGATGGCTGATCTAGCCGAAGACCGGCTGCGCCTCGATCGGCTGGCCGCAACGGCGTTCCAGAACTTTCTTCCCCTGCCGGCTGCGCCGTCATTCCTCGCGAAACAAGAAAGTTCCGGCCCTGCCGTCCTCCGCTGCGCTGCGGCCCCTGCGGGGTGCTCTGCCGCTCGCCTCCGGCTGGTCGATCGCCATCGAGGCCACGGTGGTCGCGGCCCGATAACAGCATGGAGACACGACAATGGCTAACATCGGTTCCTTCAAGAAGGTGGGCGAAGGCTTCGAAGGCGAAATCGTCACCCTGGCCCTGCAGGCCCGCAACGTCCGGCTGGTGGCCGAAACCAACCGCGCCAACGACAACGCACCTAACTACCGCGTCTATCTGGGCAGGATTGATTATGTGGAGTCCGGGATTATGCGGAGCGGGTGATCCGGGATGGCGGTTTTCTGCGGGTTTGGACTGGTTTCTGCTCCGCATAATATCGGGGTGGTGAGAGACCGGCGCCCCGCGTTGGACGGGGCGCCGGGAGGTGGTCAGCGCGACCAGATGAGCTTGTGCTCGCCGTTGTCGCCCTGCACGAGGCTCGCGTAGACCGGCCCGTTAAAGGAGGGGTCATCGAGCTTGAGCGAGAGGTATTCGGCACCGCTGTCCTTGGCGGTCCGGCTCCACCCGGCCCCGAGTTCAACCCCGTTGGCGGCGACCCGGTAGTCGGGAGCCCGGTCATGCTCCCGGGTTACGGGCCGGATGGTCGCCTTGACGTTGATGTTGAGGGTGCGGATCGTGCCGTTGAAGATGCCGTCTTCGGTGCGGGTAAAGGTGCCGATCTGTGCCATTGTCGTATCTCCTGTCAGTGTATCGACGCCGCCCCATGCGGCCTCGATGGCGGTCTGCAGGCAACGGGACGGCTGGCCCGCACCCGCAGGGCCGCAGCGCAGCGGAGGACGGCGTCAGCCAGGGTTTTTGTCTCGCGAGGAATGCGCGCCAGCGCAGGGGAAAAAGCCAGGCCAAGCCGTTGCGGGAGCAAAGCCGGCATGGTGCCAGACACGCCTTTGAGAGAGGCCGTTTGGGGTGGTGAGCAACAGACATCCGGGGGATACGATGCTGCACGGCGGTCGCCGGACGCATTGACCCGTGGCAACAGACAGGCCGTCCCCTGCCCAGACGTCACGGCAGGGCATGTGCGGCACGATGGGAACCGGTCAGCGGATCACGACGTGAGCGTCGATGTGAGGTCAGGTCGTTCGATGCCGGTGTGACGGACGATCGGCCAGGCGCCGCCGATACTGAGCGCAGCCGTGACCGGCACCTCCACCGTGGCCGGTCGGACCGCACCCGTGCCGGACAGGCCGATCTTCACAAGCATGGCATGGTCCCCGATCATTTCCCGGCACGACCAGACCCACGCCGAGCGCCGGTATGGAAGAGAACCTGACCGCCATGGAGCGATCAGGTCCAAATTCTGACGATGTCATGCTCCCCGATGTGCCATCAGGGAAGCGATCAATGCGTCGGGTGCCTTGAAACGTCCTCGCCGGAGTGAAGGCGGTAACACAGCCTCGATTGCCTCGAGTTTTTCGGATGGATCTATCCGCAGATAGACCTCGGTCGTTCGGATATCCGCATGCCCCAGCCAGAGCGCAACCTTGCGAATATCGCGCGTAGCCTGAAGCATGGTCACCGCGCAGCTATGCCGCAAGAGATGAGGTGTAATCACGCGGTCTGATAAAGTGGGACATTGACTTGCGGCTGAAGCCGCATGTTTTTCCAGGACATATTCGAAGCCTGCGCGCGTCATCGTCCGGCCTTGTGCATTGGTAAATAATTCCGGTGTTGGTGGCGTGCCTCTGACGGCGAGCCATGCCCGGATATCGCGCGCGGTATCTTTCCAGAGCGGCAGGCACCGCTCACGCCGCCCCTTGCCCAACACCGTGACGCTGGGTGCGGGATGCAGGACGACGTCTTCAAGGCGGACACCAACCAGTTCAGAAACACGTAATCCACCTGCGAAACAAAGATGCAGCATGGCCCGATCTCGTATTCCTGCACGGGTCTTGAGATCGGGAGCGTCGAGAACAGCGCGTATTTCGATCAGCGTCAGATGTTGAACGAGTTTCTGTTCATGCCGCTTGCCCGGGATCGCTCTGATCTGGGCAATCTGTTCCAGTGCTCTGGGATATTTCAATTCGACGTAGCGCATAAATGTCTTGATTGCCGCGAGCCGCAGATTCCGGGTGGAAGCACTGTTGCCGCGCTCCCGTTCGATATTGGTGAGGAATGCGATGACCATGTCGGCATCAATCTGTTCGAGCATGAGCTGGGCTGGCCGCACACGTAATCTGGTAGAGACAAAAGTGAGGAGCAGCGTGAAGCTACGGGCGTAGGCATCGCAGCTATGCGGACTGAAACCACGCTGATTGGGTAGGTAGTCACGCAGGAAGCCAGTGATGAGAGGCGCGATCGGGGTCATGACAGCTTCTCCCCGATCAGGTTTTCGACCATTCCCGCGATATCGCTCATCAATTCAGGTGTCGCCTGCAGATACCAGTAGGTATATCGGATATGTGCGTGCCCGAGGTACGTCGACAGCGCGATAAAATCGCGTGCCACATCCTCCCGTCGGGCCGAGCATTGTTCGAGCACCCGTGTCGCGAAGGTATGTCGGAGATCATGGATGCGGGGGCGGCGGGTGCGCCCTTGGCCGACACCCGCCTTGCGCAGGATGACATGGAATGCTGCATACAAGGTTCCCACGCCCATCGGCTTTCCACCAACGGACAGAAACATATGATCGTCCTCCCCTGAGAACCGCTCACGGATAGCAAGGTAGTCGCGCAATGCGGCAGCGACGCTCGGATGCATCGGAACAAGTCGGCTTTTATTGAATTTCGTCTGACGGATATGCAGGACCCCGTCCGGTAGCAGATCGCACAATCTGAGATTAAGCGCCTCGGAGACCCGCAGACCGGTGGAGGCAAGCAGTCCGATCAGCATCACGTATATGTGCTGCCTGAGCGGACTGGGCTTCTGCCGGCGCAAATTGCCCGCTGCAGTGAGCATGCGGGCAATTTCGTCCCGGGAATAGATGTAAGGCGTCGGTCTCGATACCGGGCAATAAAATATGTGGTGGTCAGGAACTTCATGAAGAGGATCTTCCGCGCGCAGAAAACGTGCAAAATGCGCAAGCTCCTGAAGTTTTCGATATCGGCTGCGTTGGGTTGACGAGGTCGAAGATGACCACTCCAGCGCGCTCTCGATACGAATATGGGTATCGGTGCGTTCCGCCGCATAGCGGGCAAATGCCTCGAGATGACGGGCTGTTTTTTCAAGTTTGAACCCCTGTGAGCGGCGCAGGGTTATGTAGCGATTCACGTCGTCGATCAGCATGGCGCCCTCCCATCCCAAGGTTGGGCAATAGCCGACAGGAGCGTCAGATCGACCTTGGCATAATGGGCCGTCATCGCTGTATCGCGGTGGCGAAGTACCGCGCCGACATCAGCCAGGCTTACCCCATGACGCAACATGGCGGTTGCCGCCGAATGACGCAGAATATGTGCGCCGCGATGCGGGCTATCTATGCCGGCCCGCGTCAAGGCACGATTGACCAGGCATTTTACGACGATCCGGTTAATCTCATGGACCGGAGCGACTACCGTGACGAACAACGCTCGTGTTGGCGCCGGCGGTCTTTGACGCGTCACATAGGCAATGATAGCGTCGCCTATTTCCTGCGTCAGTGGCAGCAATTCAAGTCGGCGACCTTTCCCATGGATACGAATATGACCCTGAGTCCAGTCGAGGTCGTCAAACGTCAGGCGCGCCACCTCGCTGGCACGCAATCCAAGACGGGCAAGAAGTAGAATGATGGCTCGATCCCGGAGATGCTGTTCGCCATCGCACGCATCGATAATGCGCCCAATCTCCGTGTCCGGAAGAAATCGCGGGATGGAGGTCAACTGCCAGTTTGCTGATCGGGGCAGTGCATGCACCAATCCCGACGGACAACGCCTTGTCGCAACCAAAAAACGCAGAAATGACCGTGTTGAAACAATGATGCCCTTTACTCGACACTGTGAGACATTCTGTCCCCGTTCCAGGACGAAGGCACGGATGGTGGCTGCCGTATAAGTGGTCGGATCTTCACCCATGTAGGCAACAAAAAGACGAATGACGTGAAGGTAAAAACCGAGCGTTGTCTCTGCCAGACCATGCTGTTCCAATGCCCAATGTCTGAATTCCACGAGGAGAGCGGGTTCGGTAGGAGCAGGCAAAGAATCCAGCACTTTGCATGTTTCCAGATAGATAATGAATAATTTGGCGCACTCCACGGCGTCCTTGTGCAGATCGCCGCGAAATCGTGACCGATATCCCGATCCAATCAGCGTATACGAGGCTTTGTATGCATCACGGATGGTCTCGAACGCATACCCGGCCTCACATGCCCAATCGGTCCAGCATGCAGGTAGTCGTTCTCGCTCAATGACAGTTAAAGGCGTGTATTGCCTCTCGCGAAGCCACTGAAGAAAACCCTCGACGTGATTTGCCGCGAGTCCAGCCGCCAGTCGTGTCTTGACCGAATTCTGGCGAATATAATTACCTGTTGGCATGAAGCCTTCTCCTGTCGGGTGGAAGCAGAATTATGACCATGGGATCTATCGATCAGGACGACCGAAATGGCGTGCGGGGAAATGATCGGCGATCATGCCATGCTTGTGACGATTGGCCTGTCGGCACGGGTGCGGCCCGACCGGCCTCGGCGGAGGTATCGGTCATGGCTGCGCTCAGCATCGGCGACGCCTGGTCGATCATCCGTCACACCAGCATCGAACGGTCTGACCCCGCATCAGCATTCACGTCGTGATCCGCTGACCGGTTTCCATCGTGCCGTACATGCCCTGTCGCGACGTCTGAGCAGGGGACGGCCTGCCTATTGCCACGGTTCGATGCGTCCGGTGAGCGTCGTGCAGCATCGGATCCCCGGATGTCTGTTGCTCCCCACCCCAAACGGCCTCCCTCAAAGGCGTGTCTGGCACCATGCCGGCTTTGCTCCCGCAACGGCTTGGCCAGGCTTTTTCCCCTGCGCTGGCGCGCATTCCTCGCGAGACAAAAACCCTGGCTGACGCCGTCCTCCGCTGCGCTGCGGCCCTGTCGGATGCGGGCCAGCCGTCCCGTTGCCTGCAGACCGCCATCGAGGCCGCATGGGGCGGCGTCGATACACTGACAGGAGATACGACAATGGCACAGATCGGCACCTTTACCCGCACCGAAGACGGCATCTTCAACGGCACGATCCGCACCCTCAACATCAACGTCAAGGCAACCATCCGGCCCGTGACCCGGGAGAATGACCGGGCTCCCGACTACCGGGTCGCCGCCAACGGGGTCGAACTCGGGGCCGGGTGGAGCCGGGCCGCCAAGGACAGCGGCGCCGAATACCTCTCGCTCAAGCTCGATGACCCCTCCTTTACCGGGCCGGTCTACGCGAGCCTCGTGCAGGGCGACAACGGCGAGCACAAGCTCATCTGGTCGCGCTGACTACCTCCCGGCGCCTCGCCCAACGCGGGGCGCCGGTCTCTCACCACCCCGATATTATGCGGAGCAGAAACCAGCCCAAACCCGCAGAACACCACCATCCCGAATCACCCACTCCGCATAATCCCGGACTCCACATAATCAATCTTATGCGGTGCACCGCATAAAATTGAACTCGGTGCGGCCTGGACCCGTCGCTCCAGCGAAGGGCGCGCCTATCTGAGCCTGAAGCTGGACGACCCCTCTTTCGCCGCCCCGATCTTCGCCAACCTGTTCACCGACGAGGAAGGCGAGGGCTACTCCCTGATCTGGACCCGGCCGCGCAGCCGGAACGGGGACTGAACCTCCCACACCCAACCCCGCCCGGTCTCTCCGGGCGGGGCCTTCCAGTCTTTTTTTCGCGTAATCTTCTGGGGCGCGGGCGACAGCGCTGGTCGCCCGACGTGAGACGCAGGAGGAACACGAGGCTTTCCCTCAGCCTTCCCATTGTACCATGCGCGAGGGCGCACCGCGTCAAGGACGCGTGGTCCCCCCAATTTTGCCCGACGCACCCGTGCCGGGCACGCCGAACAAAATCGGCTCCCCCACGCGCCGGCGAGCCGGTCGCCTGCGGCGATCCCTGACCCGGTCCGCCCCGGCATGAGCCGTCCGTCCTGTCTTCGAGAAACGGAAGGAGCAGGACGATGACCACGTTACACGACCACATCCAGATGCTGCGCGCCGAACTGACCAGCTTTCACCTCAGCCGTCGCGAGCGCCGGCAGATCGTGCGCGAACTCAAAGAAGCGCTTGCCCGACGCGATGCCGAGCCCCCCGCCTGACGGGGGCTTTTTTCTGGTCAGCCCGACGGTCTTGTCCGACAGGACTGGAGCCGCCTGAATGGTGCGTGGACGCCGATTCCTTTTTCCTATCGTCCGGAAAGAACGACGTTGAATATTCACAATGCGACTATTATAGTCGTATTTCTGGTGTGCAGGCCTTGCGTGTCGGATGTGATCGCGGATGATCACTGGCCGACAGGTAAGGGCGGCACGGGCACTTCTGAACTGGACACAGGAAAGGCTCGCTGAAAAGGCCCTCGTAGCATTGACCGCGCTCAAGCGCCTTGAATCCGAACGCGGTCTGGGCGTTCATGAGGGCACGATCGATCAGGTCCGTCGTGCGCTGGAAGCGGCAGGCATTCTGTTCATCGAGTCCGGACAGGGACGCGGCGTCATGTTTCTAAACGAGACTTCCGATATCCAGACGCGGCAGGGTAGGGGGCGTGGCCGGGTGGAATCGTCCTGATCCGCTCCGTTCATGTCATTTTTTCCCCCTTGGGCGCGCTGATTTCTGGCGGGGCATGCGAGCCGGGCCGGTCAGCAATCCCGATCTTTGTTATCGAACCGATCTGGCAGCGGTATCATGAGGACGTGCCATGACCGACCCGTCTTTCCTCGACCATCCCCCGCTCACCGAACGGGTGAACGTCTACGACGAAGCGCATCTCGGGCTTTACCTACGCCTTGTGGTCGCGGACGAGGAAGGGGCGGACTGGCGCGAAGTCGTTGCCGTGCTGTTCGAAATTGATCCGGTTCGTGAACCGGTGCGCGCGAAGGCTGTTCATGACAGGCATCTGGCACGGGCGCGCTGGATGACCGCAGCCGGTTTCCAGCATCTGCTGCAACCGCGCCTGCAATAGCCGGGCTTCGCCCCGGCTCGCGCATCCGCCCTGCGCTTCTCTCCCTGATAAGAAATCAGGGTCTATGCATTCACGCTCCCAATCTGGCTGATGGAAGCTCCCCCTTTCGCCGCATGGGGGACAGGCAGGGAGGCCCGCATGCCGACATCCTTCTGGCGTTCACCGGAACTGCGCGACCATATCAGCCGTCTGGACCGCTCCGGTTTCGCCGTCGAATTTCTCCGTCGTAACACCACCTATCGCTGCGATTATGCCCGCCTGCAACGGCGGATTGGCCGCCGTGGCGTGGATTCCGCCGCCGAGTGTGCAGCGTTCACCCGACGCTGGGGGCTCTGCTTTTGTCCATGCACCCGATGAACCCGCCCGTCAGGGGCGCATGGTCTGGCGGCCCGAGGTTTCACCGGCCACGCTGATTCTGACATCCGCGCCATCGGATTTCGCCATCGTGACCCCGATCAATCCGGCTGTGCTCGGAACTATTCTGGCCCGTCATGATACGGAAGACGACACGTGGCTGGTGATCGGCGATGTGGCGGGCGATCTTTACCTTCGGCTTCTGAGCCCGCTGGCCATCGGTAGACCCGCCGTGCTCCTGCCGATGGATGACGCCGCCGAACTGCGTCTCGACGTGGCGCTGCGTTTTTTCCGCAGGCAGCGCGGCCAGCGTGTCGGTCTGCTTCCGCGCGCCCTCCAACTCACCCCATTGCAACGCGCGCGGCAGATGCTGCTCCTGCTCGCCTTCGATATTCACGAAGCGGGCGGCACCACCCGCGATATCGCCATTGCGGCCAATCGCTCATGGCAGGCGGATTTACCGGCGGTGGAATGGCGCAACACGGCGGCGCGGCGCCATGCGGAGCGCCTGATTCTTGACGCCCGGAACCGGGTCAGCGGCGGCTACCTGGATTTTTTACGCGGGCGATAACACAACCGATTTTCGCTCCTTCGCGCTGCGTTTTCTCATGTGTTCAACGCTGCCCTATGCCCGGCTGCACCCGGCATCTCTGGCATACGCTCCGACGCGTGGGGGTGGACACTGACATCGAAAAATCTTCGTCCACCCCCAACGCCTGCTTTCTCCGCCACCGTCATCCCGATCCGCCGCACCATCCCCGCGGCGCTTCGAGACCAGATGGAGGCGTACTATGTTCGACCGACACGCGCCGTCACCGGCGCGCTACCTGCGCACACATCAGGCCGCGCAGATTCTTGGCCTTTCTCCCCGCACGCTGGAAAAATACCGCTGTCATGGCAGTGGCCCGACCTTCCGCAAGCTTGGCGGTCGTGTCGTCTACCTGATCGACGATCTTGATGCCTGGGCTACCGCCAGTGCCTGCCGTTCCACGTCTGATCCGAATTATGACGAGGCCCGTTCTGCGGGCCTTGATCGCCGGTGAGGGGGAGATGGATATGCAGGCCCGCCACACCCTCACGGCCAGCGAGCGCAGCAGGCTCCTGCCATTCGTTGTCTCCAGCGGCGAGATCAGTCCGCGCGACCAGCGCGATCTGATGGAGCGACCGTTTTTCTCCCTGTCCAAAACGAAGCGCACGACGCCAATCCTCTACGCGGCAGGGGATACGCGCGTTGAGGTGTTCGGGATGCCCGAGCACGGCATGGCGACGATCTGGGACGCTGACGTGCTGATCTGGGCTGCCAGCCAGATTGTCGAGGCGGAAAATCTCGGTCTGACCACCTCGCGCTTTCTGCGTTTCACCCCCTACCAGTTGCTCACCGGTATTGGCCGACAGACCGGGGCGCGGGATTATGGGCTGCTCAGGGCGGCACTTGCCCGGCTCCAGTCCACCGTAGTCGCCACCACGATCCGCAACGGCCAGAACTGGCGACGGCAGCAGTTTTCTTGGATTACCGAGTGGGAAATCTGCGCCAGCCGAAACGGTCGCGCCATTGGTGTCGAGATCGTCATTCCGGAATGGCTCTATCGTGGCGTGATCGACCGTTCGCTGGTGCTGGCCATCGACCCGGCCTATTTCCGGCTGACCGGCGGCATTGAGCGCTGGCTCTACCGTGTCGCCCGCAAACATGCTGGTCGCCAACGTACCGGCTGGACTTTCGAGATCGGGCATCTGCACCAGAAATCCGGCAGCCTGATGCGTCCCTCGGACTTTGCCATCCAGATCCGGCGTGCCGCCGTCAGCCAGCCCTTGCCAGGCTATCGCCTGAACATTGAACGTGCCGGCGTGGGCGAGTTACTGCGCATCCTGCCAACTGATTTATCCACACACCCTGTGGATAACTATGTGAATGGTATCGGGACATCACACGCATCCACTATCGGGACATCACACGCAGGACTATCGGGACTTCACACGCACAAACCCCAGCTAAGTCTTTGGCCTGAAACGGCGATTCCGGCCCTTAACTTATCTAACTTAGAATCTAACTCTTATGTTGATGGGAAGCGCTGTTCTGCGGATAACCCCTCTTGCCCGTCCATTGCCCCCTTCAAGGGGCCGGGAGACGGGCCATGACCCGGCACTCTCCCATCTCCCATCGGCATCCGGCGGCACTGACACATGTCGAACTGACCTGGATCGATAGGCGCATCGAACACTGGCTGCGCTTCGGGCATTGCAGTGACGAGCAGATACTCGATGACCGCCGCCGCATTTCCAGCTTTGCGCCAGGAAGTGTTTTCGCCTTCGTGCGCTGGGCGTCCAATGACCTCGGTATCACCGTCTCCCGGCTGGATATCGTGCGCGCGGTCAGGGCTGGCGAAGTGTTCCAGACTTTGCCGTTCGTGCGTCCTGGCGGCGAAATCCTCCTGCGTGTGGATAGCTGGCCAAGGGTCGAACATGTGCTCCAGGCGGTCGATGCCATTGAGGCGCTGGGTCTCGATCCGGCGGACGCGGCGCCCGAATACTGGCGGCATCTGCACCATCGCATCACTGCCGAACATGAGCCGCGTGCCTATACGCGCGAGCAGCATTCAGCATGGCTCAAGCGGCGGCAGGTGACGTCATGACCCGGCGTGGCTGGTTCTTTGCGACCTATTTAGTCGTGCTCGGTGTGGGCGCGTCGATGGTCGTCCATCCTGCGCCACGGCTGATCTGGAACGAGACGGCGAGCGTGCCCGTCGGGCTCTACCGATTGCACATGAACCCCACACCGCAGGTCGGTGATCTGGTCGCTGTCCGTCTGCCCGAGCGCGAGGCGACACTGCTGGCAACGCGCGGTTACCTTCCCCTCGCTGTTCCCCTGCTCAAGCCCGTAGCGGCTGTCGCGGGGCAGTCCGTGTGCCGTACGGGACAACGCATCACCATCGACGGGCAATTCGCTGGCGACGCGCAATCCGTCGATCACCGTGGCCGTCCGCTCCCCTTCTGGCAGGGCTGCCATCGTCTCGATTCCGGCCAGATTTTTGTCATGAACACGGCTGAACCACGCAGTCTCGATGGTCGGTATTTCGGCCCGTTGCCCGTTTCCACCGTCATCGGTCGTGCCACCCCGGTCTGGCTTCCATCCGGGAGTAACCAGCCTGCCATCGTGACCACCAACCCGTCTCCGAAAGGGCAATGAAATGGCACAGATCGGTCTTTTCACGCGCACGAAAACCGGTTTTGCCGGGCGCATTCGCACCCTCACCGTGGCGCAGGATATCCTTCTCGTTCCGGCTGAGTTTTCCGACGCCGAACATGCCCCGGATTACCGCATCCATCTCACCGATGCCGATGGCCCGGAGGTTGGTGCTGGCTGGAAACGCACCGGCGAGAGGGCTGGTGAATACATCGCCGTAGCCCTCGACGACCCCGCCTTTGCACAACCGATCCGTGCCAATCTCTTCCGTGCCGGTGGGGAGCGTGCGGTCTGGGTGCTGAACTGGACGCGTCCGTCACGACGTGTCGAACGCGGGGAATGAGACGATGCGACGCATCTTCTTCCTCGCTGTTGGTGTCATTGCAATCGGCGTATCGGGCGCACCTGACCTGTCATGGGCGGCATCGGTTCCAGCGCCCGCTGACACCGATCCTTATGGTGCGGTGATCGCTGAAGCCGTGCAGCGCTTCGACATTCCCGCCACATGGATACGGGCCGTAATGAGCGCTGAGAGCGGTGGTGATATTAGCGCGATTTCATCAAAAGGCGCGCTCGGCCTCATGCAGATCATGCCCACGACCTGGAGCGACCTTCGTACCCGTTACGGGCTGGGAAGCGATCCGTTCGATGTGCATGACAACATTCTTGCAGGCGCTGCGTTCCTGCGCGAGATGCATGATCGCTATGGCTCTCCGGGCTTTCTGGCAGCCTATAACGCCGGGCCGGGGCGCTATGAGGACTACCGTGATCGGCAACGTCCGCTGCCACCCGAAACGCGCGCCTATGTCGCCGGATTGCTGCCCCTGATCGGTCAGGGCGGTGTAGATCCATTGCTGCTGGTTTCGCATCCCGACCCGCTGTTCTGGACCAGCGCGCCGATTTTTGCCGCGCAGTCGGACGATGCGGGGAAAGGCGTTCCGGTTGCAATGAAGCTGCCGCCGAATGGTGTTCGAAGTGACATCATCGCGCATGGTCTTGCGCCTGTCAGGCCGCTTTCCGATGGGTTGTTCGTTGTGTCTTCCGCATCGGGAGCACTGCCATGAAGGCGCGCTCAGACTTCCCTGTTCTTGCCGGTGTCCGGTTGCCCCAGGAGGCCAGTCTGCACGGTATCCAGCATCGCAGGGTGGGTGCAGCGAAGGGTGAACAGGCGCTCTGGGGCAGGGGGAATGAGAGGCGAGATAAAAGGGCGCACATTGCGCCTCGGTTGGGGTGTCGGTTTTCCTGCGTTTTTTCGTTCTTTCAGCAATGTTTCCTCTTCTTTGGCAATGTTTGCCGACCCTGTTTTCCTTTGTTGCACCAGCCTTTTTCGCACATTGGAGGGTCCAATGGCCCGCGAGAATGACTTCCGGCCCCGTCTGGGTCGCATCCGCTCGCCGCGCGCCCAGCGGCTCAAGCCCTTCGTCGCCCAGGCCCTTGCTTCGGCCCAGCGTGCCGGTGGCGGCGGGTTCCGCTCGGGCCGCAACGGCAGTGGTTCCCGTTCGTCCTTCGGGCGTGGCCGCATCGCGGCAGCCAGGGCCAATCGCCTGCTGACCAGCCGAGCCCGCCGCGTGACCGTCAAGGCCCGTGTCGTACGCCATAGCGGGCGCAAGGCGCCGCTCGCCGCCCATCTGCGTTACCTGCGCCGGGAAGGGGTCACGAAGGACGGTGAGAAGGCACGGCTCTTTGGTCCCGGCATCGACGATGCCGACCCGAAGGCGTTCGCCGAACGCTGCGAGGACGACCGTCACCATTTCCGTTTCATCGTCTCGCCCGAGGACGCGCCCGACATGGCCGACCTCAAGGGCTATGCCCGCGAACTGGTCGGGCAGATGGAAAAAGACTTCGGCACGAAACTGGACTGGGTGGGGGTGGATCACTGGAACACGCAGCACCCCCACGTCCATATCCTCGTGCGCGGTGTAGCCGAGGATGGCAGCGACCTTGTCATCTCGCGGGATTATATCAAAGACGGGTTGCGCGCCCGTGCCCAGGATCTGGTGACGCAGGAACTCGGGCAGCGCAATGACATCGAAATTCACCGCGCCCTCGAACGTCAGGTCGATGCCGAATACTGGACCCAGCTTGACCGGCAGCTTCAGCGCGATGCGGGGCGCGATGGCGTCATCGACACGGCGCCTTCGCCTGGTGAGCAGCCCGATCCGTTCGGGGCATTGAAGGTCGGACGCCTGCGTCGGCTGGAAGGGCTTGGTCTCGCCCATCAGGTTGGAGAGGGGCAATGGTTGCTGGATGAGACGGCCGAGGCGACGCTGCGTGAACTGGGCGAACGCGGCGACATCATCAAGCGCATTCACCGTTCCCTGGCCGAGCGCGGGATCGAGCGGAGCACGTCGAGTTATGTGCTGGCGGGCGAAAGCCTGGATGTTCCCGTCATCGGCAGGCTGGTTGATCGTGGTCTGGACGATGAACTGAAAGGCACGGCCTATGCGGTCATCGACGGCGTGGACGGGCGTACGCATCATATCCGCTTTCCCGATCTCGATGCGACCGGGGACAGTGTAATGGGTTCGGTGGTGGAACTGCGCGCCTTCGATGACCGGAAGGGGCAACGGCGTGTGGCGCTGGCTGTGCGGTCTGATCTGTCGATCGAGGATCAGGTGATGGCGCGAGGGGCCACCTGGCTCGACCGGCAGGCAGTGGCGCGCGACCCTGTTGCATTGGGGCAGGCGGGCTTTGGCGCCGAGGTCCGTGAGGCGATGGAGCGCCGGGCGGAGCAACTGATTGAGCAGGGTCTTGCCGAACGTCACACGCAGCGGGTGGTTCTGGCGCGCAACTTGATCGGGACGCTCAGGGACCGGGAGGTCCGGGAAGTTGGAGAGCGGCTGGCCGTCGAGACGGGACGGACATTCAGCCAGTCGGGTTCGGGGGAGTATGTCACCGGCACCTATCGTCAGCGCATGGTGCTGGCCTCGGGTCGCTATGCGATGATTGATGACGGGCTTCAGTTCCAGCTTGTGCCCTGGACGCCATCGCTGGAGAAGCAGCAGGGCAGGCACGTCTCCGGTGTCGCGCGCGACAATGGCGGGATTGACTGGAGCTTCACCCGGAACAGGGGGCTGGGTTTGTGAACCAGCGCTCCTGTCAGTCCGGCTGGGGTTCCCACGGGTTGAGCAGGGGGACACCGCATGGCAGGAAATCCGCGACGTTGCGGGTCACGACCGTCTTGCCATGAACCAGCGCGGTCGCGGCGATGAGGGCATCACGTTCCGAACGGGGATCGGGGACATGGAGCCGGGCGCAGCGCAGGGCTACGGATGTATCGACGGGAAAAATACGCCCTTCGAACGCAGGAAGGACATGCTGTTCCAGCCAGGTCCGCAGGATCGTGCCAGTGGCTCCGTCGCGGCGCTCCACGCGCAGGATGCCGGTTTCCAGTTCCATGACGGTGATGGCGGAGAGATACAGATCTTCTGCCTCCACGCTATCCGCCCATGCCGCGACATTCGGGTCGGCTTTCCCGGCACGGATTTTTCTCAGTTCTGAAACGACGTTCGTGTCCAGCAGGAACATCAGGAAAAATCGGCCGGGCGGAGTGTGATATTGGCGCGAGGCGGATCGAATGCGATGTCCGCAGCTTCCGGCATCGCCAGAGCGTCCGCGATCTTGCGCGGATGGTGTGTCAGACGGCGGTATTCCTCAATACTGAGCAGGACATGGGCCGTGCGTCCCCTGTCGGTGATGAACACCGGTCCCTCGGCCGCCGCCTTCTTGGCCCGGCTGGTGTCCTGGTTGAACTCGCGGCTTGAAAGTGTGGTGATGCTCATGTCCGGCCTCCAGACTGCAATGTAGGAACATTACTACATAATGAGAGGGAGTGCCAGAAAATCCATGTCTGGTCGGGGTTCGCATCATCGTTGGCCGCAGCACCCGTCCAGCCACAAGACCCGGTTATCATTCGACTCCCGCGACCTTCGCTCAATGTGATGACGGTCTGGGCCGCACCGGACAAGTATTTTTTCCCTGCCATGCGCCGGGATGCGACGACGCGGGAAAAGCCCTTGCGGAACGGAAAATGGCCGCCCGACCTGTTCCTGCGCAAGGAGGAATCGAAAATGCCGGGAACCAAAATTCAATGGGGACAGGTCGCGGTGGTCCTGTCCATTGTCGTCCTGTCCTGGTGGGCCGCGACCCAATGGACGGCCTGGGAACTGGGCTTCCAGCCTGAACTCGGTCGGCCCTGGTTCGTGCTGTTCCATCACTGGTCGGTCTACGCGCCGCCGCTGTTTTTCTGGTGGTGGTTCGAATTCGACGCCTATGCCCCGAACGTCTTTGCGCGCGGGGCGTGGATGGCCGGATCGGGTGGGGTGCTGGCTTTCGCCGCCGCCGTGACGCTGTCGGTCCATCGCGCCCGTGAAGCCAGGAAAATCGAAACCTACGGGTCGGCACGCTGGGCGGACCCGGACGAGATCGCGAAAGCCGGGCTGCTTGACCCGGATGGGGTGGTGCTTGGCCGGTATGGCAAGGCCTATCTGCGCCATGACGGACCGGAGCACGTCCTGACCTTTGCACCAACGCGCAGTGGCAAGGGTGTCGGTATGGTCATCCCGACGCTTCTGACCTGGCCTGGCTCAGCTATTGTCCACGACATTAAGGGCGAGAACTGGGAGTTGACGGCGGGATTTCGCGCCCGTTTCGGTCGCGTCGTGCTGTTTGACCCGACCAATGCGATCTCGTCCGCCTATAACCCGTTACTGGAAATCCGGCGTGGAGAGTGGGAAGTCCGCGATGCCCAGAATGTCGCCGATATCCTCGTGGACCCGGAAGGCAGTCTGGAGAAGCGCAATCACTGGGAGAAAACCTCACACTCCCTGCTTGTCGGCGCCATCCTGCATGTCCTCTATGCCGAGCCAGACAAAACCCTCGCCGGTGTCGCCAATTTCCTGTCGGACCCGAAGCGCCCGATCGCCACCACGCTGTCGGTCATGATGCGGACAAACCATCTGGGTGAGAAGTGGCCACATCCTGTTGTTGCATCGGCCGCGCGCGAGCTGCTGAACAAATCGCCCAATGAACGCTCGGGCGTGCTCTCCACTGCCATGTCCTTCCTTGGCCTGTACCGTGATCCGGTGGTGGCGGAAGTCACCCGGCGCTGCGAATGGCGCATTGCCGACATCGTTGGAGGGGACCGCCCAGTGACGCTTTACCTGACCGTGCCCCCCTCGGATATCAGCCGCACCAAGCCATTGATCAGGCTGGTGCTGAACCAGATTGGCCGTAGGCTGACGGAAGACTTGGAGGCTGCGGCACAGCGACGGCGCCTGCTACTGATGCTCGACGAATTTCCGGCCCTCGGGCGTCTGGATTTCTTTGAATCGGCGCTGGCTTTCATGGCGGGCTACCGGATCAAAAGCTTCCTGATCGCCCAGTCCCTCAACCAGATCGAACGGGCTTATGGGCCGAACAATTCGATCCTCGACAACTGCCATGTCCGGGTGAGCTTCGCCACCAACGATGAGCGGACGGCGAAACGTGTGTCTGACGCGCTTGGGACTGCCACCGAGATGAAGGCGATGAAGAACTACGCGGGGCACCGGCTTTCGCCCTGGCTGGGCCATCTGATGGTTTCGCGCTCGGAGACGGCACGCCCGCTGCTGACGGCGGGAGAAGTCATGCAGCTCCCGCCAGCGGACGAGATCGTCATGGTCTCCGGTCTCTATCCGATCCGCGCGAAGAAGGCCCGCTATTTCGAGGATGACCGCTTCCGCGAGCGCGTTCTTCCTCCGCCTGATCTTCCGCGCCCGAAAGATGGCCGTCCCGACGACTGGAGCACGCGACCGTTGCCGCCACGCCCACCGGCGCCGGATGCCGGGGCGGAGCCGACGGAGGACGAGGGGGATGAAGACCCGAAACAGTCTGCCCGCCGCCGTCAGCCAGAACTGGGTGAGGGAACGGTCGAGAAGAAGGAGCCGATGGAAAATGAATTCGCACCCGACCCGACTGACGAATTCGACGACATCGCGCCCCGTAACAACCGGATGAACGATCTCATGCGCGGTGTGGCCCGGCAGGCATCGCTCGACTGTGGCGACGAGCTGGAACTGTGAGGAAAGTATGGTGATGGCAAAAAAGAAAGCCCAGATCTCCGTCTATCTCGACCCTGATGTGATGAAGACCCTCTCCGCCTATGCCGCGCGACGTGCGCAGCCGATGTCCCTGATCGTGGAGGCTGCCGTCGCTTCCTTTCTGTCGCCCGACGGGGAGGAGCGCCGCGAGGCTGCAACATCGAAGCGCCTCGACCGGCAGGACCGGCGTCTTGCGCGGCTGGAGCGCGATATCGGCATCACGGTGGAGACCCTGGCGCTGTTCATCCGCTTCTGGCTCACCACGACCCCGCCCTTGCCTGAACCGGCTGCCAGGGCAGCACGGGCGCAGGCCGGGGCGCGTTACGATAATTTTGTCTCGGCCCTCGGTCGCAGGCTGGCCCAGGGACCGAGACTCCAGCAGGAAATTCCAGACGATGTTTCCGATCCTGCCTTACAGGATGAACCGGATTCGTAATTTCCGCACCCTGCAAGTATTTTTGCCCTACGTTTCCCCACCGCCCTACGACGCATGAATTCCTGTTGAACCGCGTGGTTTCCTGCCTTTCTTAATTGCCCCGTTGCTGTCCGCGCATCGTGTTCGGCTCATAGCGGGGAAAATCATGTCAGTTTCCAGCATCCATGAAAGGGCCACGGTACGCGGCATGTCCATGCTGCGCACGGCGATGGGACCGGCGATTGCCCGGCACCTCGCTGATCCTGCCATTGTCGAGGTGATGCTCAATCCCGATGGCAGGCTGTGGATCGACCGCCTGTCCGAGGGGCTGGGCGATACCGGCGACAGGGTTACGCCGGCCGATGCCGAGCGCATCGTACGCCTGGTCGCGCACCATGTCGGGGCGGAGGTGCATGAGGCAGCACCGCGCGTATCGGCGGAACTGCCAACCGGTGAGCGGTTCGAGGGATTGCTCCCGCCCGTCGTGACCGCCCCGAGTTTCGCCATCCGCAAGCCCGCCGTGGCCGTGTTCACCCTCGACGATTATGTCGCCGCCGGAATCATGACGGTGGGGCAGGCGGTATTTCTGCGCCGCGCGGTCGCGGAACGGAAAAACATCCTGGTCGCCGGCGGGACATCGACCGGCAAGACCACGCTGGTCAATGCGCTGCTGGCCGAGGTCGCGAAAACCGGTGATCGCGTCGTGCTGATCGAAGATACGCGGGAACTGCAATGCACAGCCCCCAATCTGATCGCCATGCGTACAAGGGATGGTGTCGTAACCCTGTCCGAACTGGTGCGGTCCGCCCTGCGCCTGCGGCCCGACCGTATCCCGATTGGTGAGGTGCGCGGCCCCGAGGCGCTGGACCTGCTGAAAGCATGGGGCACCGGCCATCCCGGCGGTATCGGTACACTACATGCCGGATCAGTGCTCGCGGCCCTGTATCGGCTGGAACAACTGATCCAGGAGGCGGTGGTCACAGTGCCACGCGCCATGATCGCGGAAACCATCGACGTCATCGCGGTCCTGTCCGGACGCGGCACGGCCCGCCACCTGTCCGAACTGGCAGAAATCGATGGCCTAGATCCCGTGACGGGTGCCTATCGCATCCGTCCGGTCAGCTTCTCGTCTCCCGAAACATCCTGCTCTGCCAATGGAGAGTCATCATGAGGCCGCCTTCACGTCTGCGCGCCGTCGTGTGCGCTGTCGCACGTCCTGACTGGCATGTGCGGGATCTCCGTGTATTCGGAACGTCCCTGTTGCTGTCGTTTGCTTTCGCGTCGTCGGCATGGGCGTCAGGATCCAGCATGCCGTGGGAAACCCCGCTCAACGAGATTCTGGAATCCGTGCAGGGACCGGTCGCCAAAATCATCTCGGTGATCATCATTACCGTGACCGGCCTGACGCTGGCCTTCGGGGAAACATCCGGCGGGTTCCGCCGCCTGATCCAGATTGTCTTTGGTCTATCCATTGCTTTTGCCGCGTCCAGCTTCTTCCTGTCGTTCTTTTCGTTCTCCGGTGGGGCGCTGATCTGATGGCCGTGGGATATGACGATGATGCCGTGCCGGGCTTCCATGTCCCGGTGCATCGCTCGCTGACCGATCCCATCCTGCTCGGTGGTGCGCCCCGCGCCGTTGCCATCGCCAACGGCACGCTGGCGGCAGCGATCGCCCTTGGTCTGCGGCTGTGGCTGATCGGGGCCGCATTCTGGATCGTCGGCCATGGGCTCGCGGTCTGGGGTGCGAAACGCGATCCGGTCTTCATCGAGGTGGGACGACGGCATCTCCGTTATCCCGCCTGGCTTCGTGCGTAGAGGGAGGACAGGGCCATGATGTCCCTTGGCGAATATCGCAACCGAAACTCCCTGCTGTCTGATTTCCTGCCCTGGGCCGCGCTGGTCGAAAAGGGCGTCGTCCTGAACAAGGACGGCAGTTTTCAGCGCACCGCAAAAATACGTGGTCCCGATCTCGATAGCGCAACACCAGCGGAACTGGTCGGTGTGACCGGAAGATTGAACAATGCGCTCCGTCGCCTTGGCTCAGGCTGGGCGGTGTTCGTGGAAGCGCAGCGCGTCCCGGCGACACTCTATCCTGACGGTGACTTTCCCGACGCAGCCAGCCAGATGGTCGACCTGGAGCGCCGGGAGCAGTTCGAGGATGAGGGCGCGCATTTCGAGAGTCGGTATTTTCTGACCCTGGTCTGGCTGCCACCGGCGGAATCATCAGGTCGCGCCGAGCGTTTTCTCTATGAAGGCAGGGAACGCGATGGTCCCGATCCGCATGGCATGCTCCATACGTTCGTGGACCGCACGGATCGGATGCTGGCCTTGCTGGATGGCTTCATGCCCGAGGCGGCATGGCTGGATGACGGTGAGATGCTGACTTATCTGCACAGTACCATCTCCACCCGGAACCAGCGGGTCCGGGTGCCGGAAATTCCGATGCATCTGGATGCCCTGCTGGTGGACCAGCCGCTTTCGGGTGGTCTGGAGCCAAAGCTGGGCGATGCCTTCCTGAAAACCCTGACCATTACGGGTTTCCCGTCGCGGACTTTCCCCGGAATCCTGGACGACCTGAACCGGCTGGCCATGCCCTATCGCTGGTCCACCCGCGCCATCCTGCTGGACAAGACCGACGCCACCAAGGTGCTGACGAAAATCAGGCGCCAGTGGTTCGCAAAGCGCAAGAGTATCGCAGCCATTGTCCGCGAAGTGATGACCAATGAGGCGTCAGTTCTCGTGGATAACGATGCCGCCAACAAGGCAGCCGATGCCGATCTGGCGTTGCAGTCGCTGGGCGCGGATGATGTCGGGCAGGCTTACATCACGGCCACGGTGACGGTGTGGGATGGCAGCGCCAGCATAGCGGCGGAAAAACTTCGCCTCGTGGAAAAGATCATTCAGGGCCGTGACTTCACCTGCATGGCGGAAAGCCTGAACGCGGTGGAGGCGTGGCTGGGATCTCTGCCGGGGCATGTCTACGCCAATGTGCGGCAGCCCCCGGTCTCGACCCTGAATCTGGCGCACATGATTCCGCTTTCCGCCGTGTGGGCAGGGCCGGAGATGGATGGGCATTTCAAGGCCGCACCGCTGTTTTATGGCAAAACGGCAGGGGCCACGCCGTTCCGGTTTTCCCTGCATGTCGGCGATGTGGGTCATACGCTAATCGCGGGACCGACCGGGGCAGGTAAATCCGTGCTGCTGGCGCTCATGGCGCTCCAGTTCCGTCGCTATGCGGGATCGCAGATTTTTGCCTTCGATTTTGGCGGGTCGATGCGCGCGGCAACGCTGGCGATGGGAGGCGATTGGCGCGATCTCGGGGGTGGACTGACAGATGCCGATCTGTCTGGAGAAGAGGGCAGCGGCGTATTACTTCAGCCGCTGGCGCGGATCGATGATCCGGATGAGCGCAAATGGGCCAGTGAATGGCTCGGTCAGATCCTTGTCGGCGAGGGGGTGGCGCTGACCCCGGAGGTGAAGTCTCACCTCTGGTCGGCTCTGAATTCGCTGGCATCGTCGCCTGCCCGTGAGCGGACCCTGTCCGGCCTGGTCGCGCTTCTCCAGTCCAACGCCCTGAAGCAGGCGTTGGCGCCCTACTGCCTCGGTGGTCCCTACGGCCGCCTCCTGGATGCGGATGCCGAGCGTATCGGGGATGCCGATGTGGTGGTGTTCGAAACCGAAGGTCTGATCGGCTCGGGCGCGGCCTCCTCCGTTCTGTCGTACCTGTTCCACCGCATCGAAGGCCGTCTGGACGGCCGGCCGACCCTGCTGGTCATCGATGAGGGCTGGCTGGTTCTCGATGACGGGGATTTCTCCGGCCAGTTGCGAGAGTGGCTGAAAACCCTGCGCAAAAAGAACGCCAGCGTCATCTTCGCCACCCAGTCCCTGTCGGATATTGCCAATTCCCGCATTGCTCCGGCGGTGGTGGAAAGCTGCCCGACACGGATATTCCTGCCTAACGAGCGGGCGATCGAGCCGCAGATCATGGCGCTCTATCGGGATTTTGGCCTGAACGACCGACAGATCGCCATCATCGCGCGGGCCGCGTCGAAGCGGGACTATTACTGCCAGACGCAACGCGGCAATCGCCTGTTCGAACTGGGGCTCGGGCCTGTCGCACTCGCCTTATGCGCAGCATCAGGGAAGGACGATCACAAGCTGATCGATGCAGTGCTGGCGGAACACGGCCGGGACGGTTTTCTCCTCGCGTGGTTTGACGCGCGGGGCGTGTCATGGGCGGCGGATCTGTTGCGCGACGATCGCGGGGCGGAGGACGTGCCATGACGGAAAGACATTGCCAGCTTCGGACCGATTTTTTTGCGCGTGTGAGAGAAAAACATTTCCATCGCACTGCTCTTGTCGCCTCTGTTACGCTGGCATTCGGTGCAACGTTCGACCTTTCACGACCGGCCCGTGCCCAATGGGCGGTCTATGATGGGGCGAACCACGTCCAGAACGTGCTGATCGCGGCCCGCACGCTTCAGCAGATCGACAACCAGATCACATCTCTTGCCAATCAGGCGCAGATGCTGGTCAACCAGGGCCGTAATCTGGCGAGCCTGCCACTGTCGACATTGTCGACGCTGCAATCAACGATTTCCCAGACAACAGCCTTGCTCGCGCAGGCACAGAACATCGCTTATTCGGTGACCTCGGTCGAGCAGCAATACCAGCAGGCGTACACCTCAATCTCGTCCGGCATGTCAGACAGTGCCCTGTTCAGCCAGGCACAGACACGGTGGCAGAATTCCGTGGGCGGGTTCGAAGATGCCCTGAAGCTTCAGGCTCGGGTGGTAGGAAACATCCCCAGCGACAGTTCGGCCATGACCCAGCTTGTCTCTTCCAGCCAGACCTCCACGGGCGCGTTGCAGGCGGCGCAGGCAGGAAACCAGCTTCTGGCGCTACAGTCCCGTCAGTTATCCGACATTCAGGCCGAACTTGCTGCCAATGGCCGCGCCACAGCCCTGCAACAGGCGCGCGATGCTGCGACGGAAGCGGAAAGTGAAGCCCAGTATCAGCATTTTTCACAGCATGACGCCTATGTGCCCGGCACGGTGTCCATTTTCGGCAGCAGCGGGAACTGACCGCCATGGCGATGGGCAATGTGGGCGTTATCGACACTTTCCTGAATACCTTCACCACCACCATCGACAGCGGCTTCGGTCTGGTGAAGGGGAATGTGATCTCACTAGCAGGAACACTGTCCGTGCTGGATATGGCGCTGGCTGGCCTGTTCTGGGCCTGGGCTGCTGATGAGGACATCATCCAGCGTCTGGTGAAGAAGACGCTCTATATCGGATTCTTTTCCTTTCTGATCAGCAATTTCTCCAGTCTGTCGAAGACCGTCTTTGACAGTTTTGCGGCCCTTGGCCTGAGAGCCGGTGGCGGCAATCTGGCACTCGGAGACTTCCTGCGGCCCGGCCGACTGGCATCCACGGGTTTCGATGCAGCCCAGCCGCTTCTGGATTCAGTCCATAATCTCCTTGGTCCTGTCGCCTTCTTTACGAACTTCATTCAGATCTTTGTGCTCTGTCTGTCGTGGCTGATCGTGCTCGCGGCGTTCTTCATTCTGGCCGTGCAGCTTTTTGTTGCCCTGATCGAATTCAAGCTGACCACGCTGGCGGGTTTCATCCTGATCCCCTTCGCCCTGTTCAGCCGCACCGCCTTTCTGGCGGAAAAGGTGCTGGGCAATGTCGTCTCGTCGGGTGTGAAGATCATGGTGCTGGCGGTCATTTCCGCTATCGCGTCGGTTCTGTTCGCCCAGTTCTCAACCTCCTACGGCAGCGACGTTCCCACGATCGGGCAGTCCGTCTCGGTGGTGCTGGCCTCCCTTGCAATTGTCGGCCTGTCCATTTTTGGCGGCAGCATCGCCAATGGGCTGATTTCCGGCGCACCGCAGCTTGGCGCGGGAGCGGCAGTCGGTACCGGCATGGCGGTTGGCGCCATGGGTGCTGCTGCGGCGGCCGGTGTCGGGGCTGTTGCTTCCGGTGGTGCCGCAGCCCTCGGCGCCACGGCTGCCGCCGCGCGGGGAGGGGCCGCGATTGCCGGGGCTGCTACCTCCGCCTATTCGGCCGGAGCCGCAGGCGCGTCTGGCGGCGCGGGCAGCATGGCCGCCGGGATCGGAGGCATGGGCCGGGCCGTCGGTGGAAATGTCGCGAATGCCGTCAAAGGGGCGGCTTCGCGTGCCGGTTCATCCCTCAAGGAAAGCTATGCCGCCGGTGGACGCTGGGCCGCGCGCGGGATGGGGGAGGGAGGCGAAGGCGGAGCCGGGGATAACGGACCGGCACCTTCTGGAGGCGGTGGTCCTGCCGGAGAAGGGGATGGCCCCACGGGTGGCGGCCCTACCGGTGAGGGTCCGTCTGGTGGAGATGGTGGCGGTTCCGGCGAACCGCCCCGCTGGGCTCAGAAGATGAAGCGCCGCAATGCCGCCGCTCATGCTGCTGAGGCCGCCCATGTTATCCGCTCCGCCGATGGCGGGGGCGGATCTTCCTCCATCGATCTGTCGGAAAAGGAATGAGGACGATGTTCCGTCGCTCCACCACCCGCTACGGGACCACGCCCGAGCCTGTCACGCCCTATCAGAAAGCCGCGCAAGTCTGGGACGAGCGCATCGGCTCCGCCCGTGTACAGGCCCGTAACTGGCGGCTGATGGCGTTCGGCTCTCTGCTTCTGTCCGCAGGCCTTGGCGTAGGGCTGGTCTGGCAGTCCGCGCGCGGTACCATCACGCCGTGGGTCGTGCAGGTCGATCGGCTGGGGCAGGCGCAGGTCGTGGCCCCCGCGATAGCGGGCTATATGCCCGCCGATCCGCAGATCGCTTGGTATCTGGCGCAGTTCGTTCATGACGTGCGCGCTCTGTCGTCGGACCCTGTGATGGTGCGGCAGAACTGGCTACGCGCCTATGATTTCACCACCACGTCGGGCGCTCAGGCGCTTAACGATTATGCCCGCCTCAATGATCCGTTCTCGCGCATCGGGCATGAGCAGGTCGAGGTGGACATCGCCTCGGTGATCCGGGCGTCTCCCGGCAGCTTCCGTGTCGCCTGGAGCGAGCGCCATTACCGCGACGGCGCGTTCACCGGCACCGAACGCTGGACCGCCATCGTGTCGGTCGTTCTGCACACGCCACGCGATGCCGACCATCTCAGGAAAAATCCGCTCGGAATCTACGTCTCCGCCATCAACTGGTCGAAGGAGCTTGGTCAATGACGCGCTTCATTTTCGCAGCCCTTCCTGTGGCGCTGCTCTCGCTTGCCGGTTGCGCGGGCAGTTACCATCCGCCCGTCATCCGGTACGATGACGCCGCGCGCGCGACGAGAATTCCCGATCCACCGAAGCCCGTGCAGGTGGTGGAGGTGCCACAGCCACTTCCTCTGCCGGGCCAGTTCAAGCCACTGCCGTCACGACGCACGGCCCATCCGGTCCCCGAGGTTACTGATCCGACCACGCGCGTGACCCAGGCTAATCTGGCGGCGCGCATCCAGCCGACGCGGGCCGGTTTCATCAATGCGGTGCAGGTCTATCCCTATTCTCCGGGTGCCCTCTATCAGGTCTATACCTCGCCAGGCGAGATCACGGACATCATGCTCCAGCAGGGTGAAAAACTGGTGGGCACCGGCCCAGTTGCTGCTGGGGATACGGTGCGCTGGGTCATCGGTGACACCGAAAGCGGAGAAGGGGCGACCAAACGCATCCATATCCTGGTGAAGCCGACCCGGCCGGATCTGACCACTAATCTGATCATCAATACTGACCGACGGACTTATCTGGCGGAATTGAGGTCAACACCCCCCACATACATGGCGTCGGTCTCGTGGAACTATCCCGAGGACGATCTGATTGCCCTGCACCGGCAGGACGACGCGGCCGATGACTCTGCCCCAGTGGACGCGGGGCTGAATCTCGATACCCTGAATTTCCGCTATGCCATCCAGCCGGTGAAAGGCGGCACGCCGCCCTGGTTACCCGGCCGGGCCTTTGATGACGGTCACAAGGTCTATATCGCTTTTCCATCCGGGATCGGGCAGGGGGAACTGCCGCCGCTCTTCGTGCTGGGGGCGGATGGCGGCCCGGAACTGGTCAATTACCGGGTGCGGCAGAACTGGATGATCGTGGATCGGCTGTTCGCCGCCGCTGAACTGCGGCTGGGCGATAAGCATTCCGAGCAGCGGGTGCGCATTGTCCGCATTGACGGCAGGAAGTCATGACCGGGCAGGCTCACACAGTGGGAGAAAATTCTGCGGCTCCGGCCACAGGGGGAAATTCCGCAGCATCACCGCCGCCACCTGATCTGCGTCTGCGGACGGAACGACCGCGTGTCGTGCGGCTTTCCCGCACCGTGGTCTGGTCGCTGGGCGGGGTTGGCATGATCGCGGTGGCCTTCGCGCTGGGCTATGCCCTTCAGGCAAGCCATCGGGTGTCATCCACGCCTGCCGCGCAGGACGCGGATGTGCGTCCCTCTGCCGACGGGCTGGCGGGACTGCCGTCCGACTATGTCGGCAAGGATGTGCCGAAGCTGGGACCAGCGCTGCCCGGTGATCTGGGGCATACCATCCTCCACGCACAGGAGCAGGGAAAGGCAGCCTCGGGTGGCGACGACCGCCGTGCCGCGCAGGAGGTCGAGGCCGCAATCGCCAGCAAATTGTTCGTGCAGACGGGAGAACGCGACCGGGGTACCGACCAGGCAACTCCGCCCACATCGGGTGCATCTGCGTCCCAGGCAAATCCATCTTCTTCGACCGACGCCCAATCAGGCAACCGTGCCTTTCTGGCAGGCCAGCCTGACCGCGCGACGACCAGCCCGGATCGCATCATGCCGTCAGCTTCGCCTTATATCCTTCAGGCGGGCACTGTCATCGCGGGGGCGCTGAACACGAAAATCAGCTCTGACCTTCCGGGTCAGATTACTGGCCATGTCACGCAGAACGTCTATGACAGCCCGACCGGTCGTTTCCTGCTGATCCCGCAGGGAAGCCTGCTGTTCGGGGCCTATAACAGCGGCATTTCTTTCGGGCAGCAGCGTACCCAGATCATCTGGACCCGGCTGATTTACCCGAACGGCGAGAGCCTGGTGCTGGAAAAACTGCCCGGTGGCGACGCCATCGGCCAGTCCGGCCTGTCCGATGAAGTGAACAACCACTGGGGCCAGCTTTTCAGGGCTGCCATCGTGACCACGCTCCTGAGCGTCGGATCAGAGGCCGGAACCAGTCAGAGCGAGAACAATCTGGCGCAGGCCATCCGTTCTGGGGCCAGCAATGGGTTTTCCATGGTTGGTAACCGGCTGGTTGATCGCAGCCTCAACATCCAGCCGACCCTAACCGACCGGCCGGGGCTGCCTTTCACCTTGATCCTTAACCGCGACCTTGTCCTGCAACCTCGCCACGCAAAGGAAACAGCACCATGACAACGCTGCGCATCACTGAAATTCCGGATGAAAAGCCGGTCCGCATGCCCGTGGACTTACCGGCGGACCTCCATCGTGATCTGGTGACTTACGCAGCACTGGTCAGCCAGAATGGTCAGCCCGTCGATCCAACCCGTCTCGTGCCGCACATGATCCGTGGATTCATTGCATCTGATCGAGCTTTCGCGAAGCTTAAGCGTGCGCGAGCTAAGCAGATAGTAAGCAGAGAAACTTAGTCTATTCGAGATTCTGCTTTCCCAAGAAAACAAGTATTTTATGTGCGACGGTCGACAAATTTCTATCGCGCCATCCAATGCCGTAATCAAGATGTGAAAAACCGTCGCCGTCGCGCACTTCTAGCACAGTTACCTGCTCAAGGATCGTACCTGGAAAAAATGCGAGCCAGCCAGCCGGCATGAGCGTAATACCATGTCCGTTAATGACGAGAGCGATCGTCCGCAGACTTATGATTTCTTCCCTACACACTGTTGGTAGAAAGCCAGCAATGCTTGCTTTGCGTTTTAACAGTGTAGACATGTCCTCTCCTGTATCATCGTTACCGAAGACAAAAGTTTCTTCCCGTAAATCGCTCCAACATGTCGTGACAGACGAAGCAAGAGGATGGTTTGTCGGTGTCACAGCGACAATTCGATCGCTCCACAGTGGTAAGGTAGCTGCGCAAGATTCGTTCAGCGGAAGGGCTATAATTACTAAATCAACGATACCGTCGAAAAGAGCCGAAATTACATCTCTCTTGGATACGTCACGATATATAAACGAAATACCGGGATAAAGAATTCTATACGGTTCGATGAAGGCCGACACCCGTCCTGGCGGTACATTACTTTGTATTCCTATTGATACGATACCGCTTTCACCCAAGGCGCATCTCCGAGTATATTCATAAAGAGCATTTGTGTCGTGCAACAGAGCCTCAGCTTGTCGGAGGAATGCTTCGCCGACTGGCGTAGGCGTTGTGCCAGATGATGTCCTGCGGAAAAGCTGAATTCCGACGCGCTCCTCAAGTAGCCGAAGTGAACGACTGACTGCGGACTGTTTGGAATTTAGAGCGCGTG
>NZ_JAPIVJ010000017.1:0-59693 GCF_054182245.1 Komagataeibacter sp. NFXK3 | reverse complement strand
AACAAGCATCCCAAACCGGGCCTCCATTCAGCATGAAGGCCATCGTGAACCCGTTTCTCAGAAAGGGGTCGTTTTTGGCTGCCTGTCCCCCTTCCGAAGGGGTCACTTTTCCATGCCGCTTAACAGCCTCGGGCTATGGAACATATCCCGACATCACAAAGGCCATCGCCCAGCGGGAAGCCCTTCTTCAGGAGCGCAGGCCAAGGGAAGACGCTCTCAAATCCGACCTCAAGGAAAAAGAGGCCGCTGCCGCCGTTCCGCGCGCCAGGATCAATGAGGAGAACCGGAAGACCCGGGACCTCCTGAAGCAGCGTGATGATGCCGTGCATGCTGCCGGGCAGAAAGTCGAAGAGGTAGGAGCACATGCCGTCGCGCTCATTGCTGCATTGCCGGAGGGCGGTTTCTTTTCGAACCTGATGAGTGGACGCAACTGGGCGAATGTTGAAAGGCTTGTCGCCGAGGGTAGACAGGGCAGCTTCTTTCGGTCACTCATGCAGGCTCAGGTCAAGTCCAAGCTCGAATGGATGAATGCCATCAATGAGATGACGGCATCAGCCGAGAGGGAGCTCGCAACAGTCCGGGAATCCCGGGAAGAGACGCGTCAGGCTCGAGATACCCTGGTCCAGAAGTTGGAACGCGAGGTTGCCGCTGCCGACCTGGTGAGCAAGACCGCCCGAGCAGAGTACGATCACTATGTGGGAGGCTCCTATGTTCTGGCCGGTCGCGAGCTTGAAAAGCTCGTCACCCTCAAGCATCAGATACTCCAGCAACTTCAGGATTGCTGCACGGCCATTGAAACGGTTCTGGCACCGTCCGACTGGGCCGCGATGTTCGACATGCCGGAAGAAAAACTTCCCTGGCGCCAGAGCAACTGGACAGGAAGGCTAGATGTCATCGAGGATTTCCTGGACCGGACAATACGCTACGCTCTGTTCCAGTATGCTTTGCGCTACTGGGAAGGTCGGTGGGTCCTTGAAGTTCAGGCTCTTCAGGATGCGCTCGAGCAGAACGACAACAAGGTCTATCCGTTCAAGGTTGGCGGCAGAGCCATGGAGGCCATGTATCGTCGATGGGCGATGCTGACACCGCTCTTCATCGTGACGGCAGCCAGCCTTCCGAAGTTTCCCAAATGCACGATGATGGAAAAGGGCAAATTCGTCGAACGTTTCATGGCAGGCTTTTTCGACCTGCTCATTGTTGACGAAGCCGGACAGATAGCCCCCTACCAAATGGTCCCGGCCATGGCCTTCTCAAAGAAAGCCGTTGTGGTCGGGGATGTCTTCCAGATTGAGCCGGTCGTCACCAGTTCCCATGCAACGGATACTGGCAATGCCCGAAAGGCCGGCGTTCAGGAATACTTCTGGGATGACGACGGACCGGTTGATCCCCGCGTCGTCACGGCCGCCCCGGGAAACAATAACATCATGGGCTCCGTGATGCGCGTGGTCCAGACGGGCACCAGTCACTCCTCACCGGACAGCCCTGTTCCCGGCATCTTCCTGACCGAGCACCGCCGTTGCCGACGGGACATCATCGAGATCTGCAACGAACTCGTTTATAACGGCCGCCTGAAACCCATGACCGCAGAACCGGACAGGGAACCTCCTCTGCCGCCTCTTGCTTGGGCCAATGTCAATGGAACGTCGGAGCGTCTGGGGCGCAGTCAGCGCAATCCCCGTGAAGCGGAGGCCATCGCGCGGTGGATTGTCAGTAAAGCGGATGAATGGAAGGACTTCTACGACAAGCCGGTGAACGAGATTGTCGCGGTGATTGCCCCCTATGGACCGCAGAGAGACGCCATCCGGCGGGCCTTACGCAAGTTCAGCACGGCCCATACGGACAAGAACATCTCGAAAATCAAGGTCGGCACGGTCAACGCCATGCAGGGCGCGGAACGGGACATCATCATCTTCTCGCCAACATGCGACCGCAAGGCGAGCACGGGATTCTTGGATGGCAAGCGCAGTCTTCTCAACGTCGCCATCTCACGAGCCGTCCATTCGTTCGTCGTCATTGGCACGATGGAAATCTTCGAGCGGAATCCTGCGTCGGCCCTGGGAATTCTGGGGAGAGCCCTGTTTTCCAAGGGCTATGAACTCGGGGATGTGACTGGCAACTGGGCGGCAGATACGTCTCTCATCCTCCGTGGCAAGAGGCTGTCATCCGTAAGCGAGCACCACGCGCAACTGGATAAAGCCCTCGCGGACCTGAAAGACGGCGAGGAAATTGTCATTGTCTCCCCCTTCCTATCCCTGTCCGGTGTCAACGCACCTGAACTCCAGGACAGCATCCGCGAGGCCGTTGGCAGAGGGGCCGTGGTCAATATCGTGACGCGCGTTCCCAACGCTCCCGGTTATTCCAACGGAACATCACCTGCGTGCAGAAAAGCACTCGAGGAGACGGGAGCAAGGCTGCACGACATCAAGCTCCTGCATTCGAAGACGCTGATGACGCAGAGCTTCATTGCAGAAGGGTCCTTCAACTGGCTGAGCGTCATGCGCGACAAACCTGAGGGCGCCAACCTGGATACGTCATGGGTGCTGACCGGGGAGGATGCCCATAAAGCCGCCCGAGAAGCCATTGATGAGCTCAACCTTCTTCTGAAAGAGAGCAAGCCCCCGTCCGAAATAGGGCATGGAATAATGGCGGCCTTTGTCAGTCAGGGGAAAGACTGACAGATCTTCCCGGAGTAATGCCAGCAGTCATGATGCCGTTTTTCGATGATAAATTTCAGCGTTATTCAGTTTTGTGTTCGGTAAGCGCTCGTCCACGAATACAAGGTGGTCGTGGATAAGAAATTCGTAAGCGTTCGGATGTCGCACATTCGTATTTAATTTGAGAGCGACTACGGACATGATCTAGCCGTTCGGTCCACCCTACCGATTGGCCATGTCAGCACAGTTGCTTGCCAGCTTCTCCGTAGAGATCGTATCAGCCAGTCGGGGGGGGGAGAGCAGAAGGTCGGCTGTCGAGGAGGAATAATCAGGAAGCTGACATTTGCGTGAGAGACGCTTGGGGGGCTACCAGCCCAAACTTGACCATCGTCTCGATGTAACTGTCCAGTGAAGCAGACCTTAATCACGGAAGCAGGGGACGACCACGAAGCGAAGGAAGCGCAATTTTGCTATGATCGCGCTAATGTCGGTTTTTTTACAAGTCAACCAAAACCAGTGGCTATCGCCGCAGGCAGGAACGTATGCGTTCGACACTAACTTTGGAGCTATTCGCCCCGTACGATGCCAATTAGTCGTCGGAACTCGGCATCCTTGGTGTCACTCTTCCAAAAGTTGATGAAACGGGCCACCACTTGTAGATTGCCAGCCTCATAGTGACCATTGCTGTCAATTCGATCCAGAGAGGGCTGCAACTGCTCGTCCGAACCTTCGAACTGCAAAGTGAGACCAGTGATTGCGCAACAATTTCCGGTTTTGTCTAGCAGCGCGTTCAGATGAGAAATGAGGGCTTCTTTTGATAACCTGAGGTCTTTGTCCTTGATTGTACGCTCAACAGTCTGACCATACGATTGCTTTGCTGTTTGCTCGGCTTGGTTCGCCATGCTCCAGACTGCTTTGAATCTCGCGTCCTTGACCTCACCATTATTCTGGCGTTCTAATTTGCTGACCCACCAAAGAGCATCCAGCGTCCATAGATCAACCCCGAGTTCTTTAGAGAGCTCGATCAGTACCGAATTGATAATCTCGTATTTGTTTCCAGGTGATGACCCATGCGGGAAGGTCGGCCAAATAGCGCGATCACGCATTTCTGGTTCGCTGGTTCCATTCCAAACGCCATAACGATCAGGGTATGCAAGCAGCAACATCGGCGAGAGCGTAGCCGGACCGACACCATGAATCATCGATAAGGCCGTGTCGAACCTTTCTGAAAGCGGTTTAGTTTCATCTACAAGGATGGATATTGCCGCACGAAGGTTATCGATGTCATCTGCCGCAGAGCGGCCAAGGCGTTCCAATCCCGACCAATGGTGATTGTGCTTAATACTAAGAAAATCGTGATAGTCTTGCGCTGTGAGGCTAGATGGGTCACGGAAGAGCGGTTGGAAGCGGTTTATTACCTCGTCGCGTCTGGCGATAGAGTGATGAACGCTAGGAAGACTAAGGGCTTTTTTCAGATTAAAGGTCATGACCTAATTTGTACATAGACGCATGTTCCGTGCCAAGATCGGACATTTGCAATCATGCAGAAATTGGTAGTTCAGGGCTCGGGGAACCGAGCACTGCGCTTTGTCTGAACAGAAACTTTCGAGAAGTGAGCCCGGCGGAGACAGGTTCGCTTCCTGCGCAAGCCGGCTGATCGGCTTTGAAACAATCATGTCCTTTATCAGGATCTACGTGGGAGCGGCCGATGTCTGGCATGAGGCAGTATCCGCCTCTCTATTCCTTCCTGATCAGTTCCAGACCCTCCTCATATGTCGTCACGGGAAACTCAGGGAAATGACGCTTGAATTTGCTTGAGTCAAAAAGATTGTCCTGCTCATAACGGGGTAGTAATTCCCTGATCTCCCACACCTTTTTTGAGAAAATGCCTGCGATGATCAGTGGCCATTTTCCAATGACCGAATAGGAAGGGGGACGTCCGAAAATCCTACTCGCCATGGTAACAAATGTCTTGTAGGTCGGCCGCTCGTCACAGCACGGCAGATGCCAGGTCTGCCCGAAAGCTCCCGGTGCATTGCCCAGCGTTGCGAGCGCGCGGCTCGCATCCGGCGTCCAGATGAGGGTCCGGCGGGTGTCGTCACGGACAGGAACCAAGGGCCTTTTACCTGCTTTCAGCCTGTCAATGATCAGGGCATTGGTGAAGCTCTGCGTTTTCCCCGGACCATAGAATTCCGGTGCGCGGGCGATGAGCACGGGAATGTCTCCACGTGTCATTTCCTGCAGCACCATGGTGGCCATTGCCGCGCGCACGCGTCCTTTCCGGCCAATGGGCGCAAAGCGCGTTTCCTCCGTCTGGATCTGGCTGTTCTGCGGATACATGTAGGTATTGTCGAAATAGGCAAAGCTGGCTCCCGCCGCACGGCACGCCTGCAGGGCATTCCTAAGCATGACGGGAAACTGTTCTTCCCAGAGTTTGCTGTCAGGGGGCAGGCCTGCCGTAAAGTAGACGATCCGGCTGCCTTTCACTGCCTGTGTCGTCTGCCCTGCATCCAGCAGGTTCGCCGCCATGAGCGTATCGTCTTCGTTTACCTTGCGGGGATTGCGGCTCACAAGCCGCAACTCTCCCGTATGATGCTGATGCAATGTCCGCGCCAGTTCCGTGGCGATCTGACCGTTTGCGCCCAGTATTGTCTGCATGCGAGGCTGCCTCCATGATGTCAGGTAGGTTTGCCCTTACACAATTAACCTTGAAGTCAGATTTAATGTCAAACCGCTGATTGACCTTCAACCGGGCTTGAACGTTACAGGGCAGTGATCAGAAACGCTGCCGCATGGGAGGGGCCAGCCATGAACCGTCATATCCTTCACGTTGTCACCAACACCGCTCATTTCGCCAATTCCGCGCAGCCGACCGGATTATGGCTGTCGGAACTGACGCATGCGTGGGACGTCTTTGCCGCCAGTGGTTATGAACAACGCATTGTCAGCCCAAAAGGCGGCAGGGTTCCGCTTGATCCGCGTGCGTTGAAATGGCCGATGCGCGATGCCTCTGCCAAGGCCTGGCTGGCCGATCCGGCAAAAATGGCCCTGCTGTCTTCAACAGATTGCCCCGCAGACATCAATCCGGGCGATTATGACGCGATCTACTTCACCGGCGGCCATGGCGTGATGTGGGATTTTCCAGACAATGAGGGTCTTCAGGCCATCACCCGCGCGCTATGGGAAAAGGGCGTCGTGGTCTCCGCTGTCTGTCATGGATATTGCGGACTGCTGAACACCCGGCTTGCCGATGGTTCGTTTCTAGTCCGCGGTCGGAAAATCACCGGATTTTCATGGACCGAGGAGAGACTTGCGGGTGTCGCACGCGAAATCCCCTATAACGCGGAAGCGCAGATGAAGGCACGAGGCGCGATTTATGAAAAAGCGCTGCTTCCGTTCATGTCCCATGTCGTGACGGATGGACGGCTGGTGACGGGACAGAACCCCTTTTCCGCCAGAGCGACGGCAAGAAAAGTCGTGGCGCTTCTGGATAGGTCTTAACGGGAGGCCGTCTTTTTACGGCGGCCAGAGCTGACTGACTGACGGCGGTCCGTCGCATCCAGAAGGCGGATATCGTCCGACGTGACGTCGAGGGCTTCGGGATGTTCCGCAAGCATGTTCGTCAGAACACGATGCGCATTGGCCGCACAGTCCATGTCATCGGGGCGCGCCTGAATATCTTCAACAAGACGGAGCAGATGCGCCCTGCTCTGGGCCAGGCGTGCCTGCAGCGCTTCGATATCCGCAATCTTGCGTGTCAGGGCATCCATCAATGTAGCATGGTCCCAGTGTTTCAGGTCAGGGGGCAGCAGAGTGCGGATTTCATCCAGTGTAAACCCGGCCCGCTGCGCCGTTGTGATGAGACCCAGGATCATCACGGCCTGCTGCGGATAGGTCCGGTATCCGTTGGGCCGGCGGTCAACCGTTTTCAGCAGTCCGATGCGCTCATAGAACCGGATCCTCGACGCTGTCAGGCCACTTAGCCGTGCCAGTTCTCCAATCTTCATGATTTACCCTCGGTCATGAACGCATGCTTGACCTTGAAGCTATCTTCAACGTTAGGCTCTGACCAGTATCCCGTTATTGATCGGCAAGGAGGCGTATCATGTCATTCATCACGACATCTGATGGCGTAGAGATTTTCTACAAGGACTGGGGACCGAAGGATGCCCAGCCGATCGTCTTCCATCATGGCTGGCCACTCAGCGCCGATGACTGGGACGCGCAGATGCTGTTTTTCCTGAGCAAGGGATTTCGCGTGATCGCGCATGACCGTCGCGGTCATGGGCGTTCGGCACAGGTGAGCGACGGGCACGACATGGATCATTATGCGACGGATACATCGGCCGTTGTCGAACATCTCGACCTGCAAAATGCCATCCATGTCGGACATTCGACCGGCGGGGGCCAGGTTGCCCGCTATGTCGCGAAATATGGTCAGCCCCAGGGACGGGTTGCCAAGGCCGTGCTCATCAGCTCCGTGCCGCCCCTGATGGTTCAGACGGACCGCAGCCCTGACGGTGCACCGATCGCAGTCCTGAACGGACTGCGTGCAGGGCTTGCGGCCAATCGCGCGCAGTTCTTCCTGGATGTAGCCAGCGGACCGTTCTACGGCTTCAACCGCACGGGAACAGAAATTTCGGAAGGCACGATCCGCAACTGGTGGCGTCAGGGCATGATGGGCAGCGCCAGGGCGCACTATGAAGGCATCAAAGCATTCTCCGAAACGGATCAGACGGATGACCTGAAAGCCATCACAGTGCCGGTGCTTGTGCTGCAGGGCGATGATGATCAGGTCGTGCCCTACCGAAACGCAGCTGTCCTTCAGGACAGACTGCTTCAGGACAGCAGGCTGAAAATCTATCCCGGTTATCCGCACGGCATGCACACGACACATGCAGACGTCATCAATGCAGATATCCTGGCGTTCATTACCGAATGATGATCGCATCATGATGACGAGACGTTTAGCGTCAGCAGGTAGCGTCTGGCCTCTCCACCTGCCCTGTTGTGCGTTCAGTTCCCGCAATATCGCCGCGCAGAAATCTGTCCGTCGATGTCGACTTACGGTAACGTCGCTGAGGGACGGAATGTCTTGACATGAAGACGTATTCTGACGGCAGTTTCTGCTTCACGAACAGCGTATTCGCTTGACGGGGTAATGATCCATCTGTCCGTCTTCCGAAAGGAATGTGGCGTGTTCAGCTTGTGCCTGTGCCATCAGGAGATGATCAAAGGGATCACGATGATGCAGAGGCAAGGACATCAGGATCTGCAGGTGTTCGGGTTGTATTTGCAGCAGAGAGAAACCTTCCGCAGGAATGGCTGCCAGAATATCGTTCATATCCGCGCCCAGTTTTCCGATACGGATTTTGATCGCAATCTCCCATAATGACACGATACTCACCAGAATATCGTGGACCGGATCTGCAATGATCTCCCGTGCATTCTCACCCAGCCGGTCGGAGTCCGAAAGCCACCAGAGCAACGCATGCGTATCGAGCAGAACCTTCACAGGTTGCGTTCCATGCTTTCAAGAATGTCCGGCGGCGTCTCATCAAAATCTTCGCTCATTCTGATCCGTCCTCGAAGAGCTCCAGGCTGACGACGGGGGCGATAGGAAGGAGCTGGTGGCCGCAGTTCAGCCACAACCTCATCATGAGACGTCACGAGGATCGTACTGCCCTGTCTGACCTGACGCAGATAAGCTGTCAGGTTTCCCCGGAACTCCCGAACACCGATTTTCTGTGGGGATGGTGCGTTATCTGAAAGATGCTCGCTCATAGTCTCCTCCTTATGTGTCATCATATCATGTACACAGAAGGAGGAGGTAGAGAAATCCTGAGGCATATTCGATTTCAGAGATCAGTGGCTTCCGACAGTGCCAGAGCGTCCTCTACATCCACCCCAAGGTATCGAACTGTACTATCCAGTTTTGAATGACCCAGCAGGATCTGCACGGCTCGGATATTGCCGGTTCGTTTGTAAATCATGGCAACCTTAGTCCGGCGGAGCGAATGAGTTCCATATTCCCCCAGGATAAGTCCTATCGCCTAAACCCATTGATCCAGAAGTCGGGCGTATTGCCTTGTGCTCAGGTGAGCTTTGGCACTTAAGCGACTGGGAAAAACATACTCATTCAGGCCACCACCGCGATGTTCCAGCCACGCTCGCACACTTTCCCGCGTTGTTTCTGTAATTTCGAACTGCACCGGTCTTCGGGTTTTCTGCTGGACGACCATGGCTCGATGACGCACCTGACCGCTGGTAACGATGTCGCCGATACGAAGGCTGACAAGATCGCAGCCCCTGAGCTTGCTATCGAGAGCAAGATCAAACAGAGCCTTGTCTCTGATACGCTGTTCGCTCCCCAGCCAGAACCGAATAGCCCAGACGTGCTTTTCTTTGAGCGCCCGCTTGGCGCCAACCATTTTTCCTGCATTCCAAGGCACGGACGCCTTCAGCGTAGGCGATAGAAAACGCGTTTTCTTTTCCATGATACTTTCTCCTGATCAGCTGCAGATGCAGCAATTAGAAGTCTGGAAAGGATATCGACGGATAACGAGAACTATTGCACACCGTCTGCTTTCCGGAAATTCGCAAGGCTCCTATTATGACCGACATGAGGGCGTAAGCGGACTATTTCCTGAGCCTGATGATTCCGAGTTCGCGCCATATCCACCCAAAATCGTAGGCAGCCATGGCACCGCCACTCCCTTGGGCGTGGACCGTAGTGTTTTCGATATCCTTCAACCAGATGGCCACCTTTTTACGCCCTGAGGCTGTCTGGACGGCCTGACGTGGCGTCATATCCCCCAGAGCCGGAACAGGCTCATCAAGCACCTGCCGATAGTGCCGCTCCAGCATCTGCCCGATAATCCGGGCTTCCTCCTCGGGCGGGATCTGCAGTTCTGGCGAGACCTCACGTCCATGCGTCCCCCGGTCTTCCATCGCCTGCGCCGGCGTCATGATCTGCGTGAGCGGAGCGCGCACGAGATCTCCCAGACCAGCCTGCAGCATGGCGCGGCCACGTTCGGCACGCTCTTTCGAGTTCACCTGCAGCCGCAACTGCCGCCCCTTCAGATCCAGCGTGCCCAGCACGATCGCACCATCATCCATCTCGGTGCGCAGGAACCGCCCATTTTCATCTCGTCCAGCCTTGCCCACGGGATTACTCGGCTCTTTCAGCCAGTTCCAGAATGACCGGTTTTCCGGTCGCAGGGCCATGACCCCGTCAAGCACGTCCGCCACTGTCTTCTGTGTCACGCCCTTTGCCAGCCGGAAACACACTTCGTGGAAAACCAAATCCTCTCTGTCCCCATTGAACAGCGCAGGCCCCTCCATCTGCCGGGCCATGTCCTCCAGTGTCCGAAACAGCCAGGTCAGCGTGAACATCGGCGCAAGTTCATGCAGCGTCTGCGTATCGACTTTTGGAAACTCGGCCTTGCCCCGTCTTTTCCGCAGAGCCCTGTAAAGGTTCGCAGCCAGATCTTCGCAGGCACCCCGTGAATAGGCGAGCAGCCCACCTGCCAGAATGGTCTTTCCATCGGACGGCACAAGACGTGCTGCAATCCGGTCCCACTGTTCCAGCGTCCGGGTAGCCGTGCCTTCATACACCAGAACGGGTTCCCCACCCCGCAGCAGGTCACGCGCCATCAGGCTCTGGCCGGGTTTGATATCCGAGACTTCATACAGGCTCATGACCGAAGCCTTGAGGGCACGCATGTAGGCGCTGTTGCGCGGCCCTTCCTTCCAGCCCCGCCGTTTGAGGTAAACGTCGACGAAATTCCGGCCATCGTCCCAGTCCTGCCCGAGAAAATCTTCGAAAGCGCAGCCCCACAGCGTCATGGCAACGTCAGGGCCGATCATCTCCGCCAGATCCTCGAAGGAGATGTCGCCCGCTTCCAGCGCCGGACCAATGTGATCGCCAAGCACTTCGCCAAAACGGTCCTGCCAGTCCTCCTGGCCGAGATATCGGATCAGTCCGGTGAGTTCATCTGCAGCCATGGGTAATCCTGCGTCTCCTGATGCGGACAGCAGAAGGGCAGACTGTCCTGACTCGACAAGCCTAGAATGATACCCCGAAACAGACGACAGGGTGCCTCGCTCTTAAATCACGCATTTGTGAAAATGGACAAAATCGCGCCCCGGTACCTTTCCGTCTGTTTCCTATGTGTTTCCTGCGGAGGATTTCGGGCACAAAAAAAGCCACCCTTTTGGGGTGGCTTTTTGTTTGTCTTATCAGACGGAGATATCTGGTTGCGGGGGCAGGATTAGCTCTCAAATTGCAGCACTGGCAAGTTGAGAACAAACCGGGATTAATAGGCTGTTTTGATGCACTTTTTTCTGCATGCGCTTAACCCTCTCACTGAAATAAATAAGCCCCCTGCCCTCGCCAAACTGATCGTTTAATTATTCAAAGCCATGTCCGCTTACGCCTCGTTCAGGACGTACGTTCTTCGCAGAAGGTTTTTCGCATAGCGGACACTCTATTATTCGAAACTGAACTATCGGGTTGCGCCGAAACTGGGCTAGGGCGGCCAAAGCCAGCTTAATGAATACTCGGTTCTGTATGGACTCTTCATGAACGTTGACAGCACCGATGGTAGATCGGCCTTTTTGAGCAGCCGAATGGAAGCCCATTCACTCCTATAAAACAGATTTTCTTATCAAAAATACTTGATAAGATATGGAGATATTTTCTTTGCATGAGACAATACTAGAATTATTCTTGAGATTCCATTCCTTACCTCTTCCTAATTTTATGCTCTTTGTTGTGATAAGAAATATATTCGTCGTTAATTTCATGATCTGCGTGGGTTATTATCTCGTTATATTTTAGTGGGATAGAAAAGTAATCAAGCATGGCATGATGATTGGGACAAACGCAGATAATATTCCCTAGTTCGTCTGGCCCATTATGCGGGGAACCAAGCGGCTGAATATGATGAGCTTCAGCATATCGCCGACCATCTACAAGTTCGATGGTTTCTCCGCATATTTGGCACGCGTATTTGTGTAGCTCTTTCACACGTCGTGCTAGAAGTGTCTCACGAAGAATTCGATATGTTGTGGTTTCCACTCGTTCAGGTTTCTTGCCATCGGACGCAATTGGAGTTTTCGGCGGCTGTTTGAGTGATGTCGCTGGTTTAGCAGTCTGTGAGTAGGGAGACCAATCAAATGCAATGACTTTCTTGATCTCATCTTCCCACCATTGAAAATCATCTGGCTGCCGTCCATACAACGAAAAATAGCCCTTTCCGGGCACGAGGCCGTCTTGAGTGACCACTAGCCCTGTGATCCCAGGCAAACCAGCCTCGCTAACAGCGTCAGCCAGCGTTCCCAATCCTTGATTAACCAATTCGTGTGGTATGCCCGGCAAGCCCAATGCCCGGTGAACTTCACCGTATGTTTTGAACGTCTCAGGTCGTCCTGGTCGGACAGACGGAAGAATACTTACTAGATAATCTAGAACATTTTGAGCAGAACGAGTTAATTTCATAACGAGTCCAAGCAGGTTTCTGTATTGCGTATTCAATACCAGAGATGAGCAACCATCCAAAGGAATGGTGTCCATCCGAAGTTGGGACCGTCAACTTTGCCCTGACCTTTATCCAAAAAGCCGCCGTTTCGCTTACCCCCCCTGATCTGTCTGTCTGCTTAGTGATGCAGGAGCAGACAGGCAGCAGTCGCCTCATTGCGGACTTGTGAGGCTCAAAGATTACGCAAAAAGCGGGCGCTGCAAAACTTAATGGACTTTTACAACGCCGCCTCATAAATTACATGAGTGATTCACAATGAAGAGTTGTTATTTATGAACAAATATAAAAATTGCAGAAAACAGATAAAATATAATAGATATTTTTTAAATGCCATAAATAATACTAACAATATAATTGGCTGTAAATACAAAAAAACAATTTCGAGAAATTCCTTCATTGATAAGAAATTCCTGGAGTTTATTGGGGACGCAGTTTCAAAATTATGCCAGGATAATGTATATCTTCTCGCTGGTCAATGTATTAGAATTCATTGGCAATTAGCAAATGAAATTAGACATGCGTTTGGCATTGATGCTTTTGTTACGCTTGGAGATGCAATTGTCTGCAATAAAAAGATTTATTCTTTCGATCTTTCATCCGCTAACACGTTATTGAGTAATGCGCCGAGTAGCATTCCGTCATTTTCAGGGCATGCTTGGATTACTCTCACATCCGGTGAAATTATTGATGCTTCAATTCAAACAACTATCGGATTAATGCAAAATGATCCAGAATTTTATGGCAATATAATTGCTCAAAAGGCTGGAAGTCTAAATGATTCTATTGAATTTATTCCTAGCGTCGTGGGTGATGATTATCTATTCCGTAGTGGATTAGTACAAGAAATAACGTAATCGTGAATGATAGAGTTTTCTTTGGATCGCGGGGAAAGCTGAAAGCAGACATTCTTCTTTCCCCCGATAGTGTTGAAAAAGTCGCGCTTGCTTTGAGAGTGAAGCACTGATTCACTCTTCGCAGGAGGAACCTGCAAATGATGGGTGATCGAACGAAAATACAGGAGGCACTGTTCTACGAGTTCCGTCTTGAAGATCATGTGCCAGCTGGCCACCTTTTGCGTTCAATTGATCGCTTTGTCGATCTGGATGGCCTGCGTGAGCATCTTCGCTCATTTTACAGCAGCACGGGGCGGCCTTCAATCGATCCCGAGCTGATCATCAGGATGTTAATCGTTGGCTACGTGATGGGTATTCGATCCGAGCGACGGCTATGTGAAGAAGTCCATCTTAACCTGGCCTACCGGTGGTTCTGTGGCCTTGGTCTCAACGGCCCTGTGCCTGATCATTCGACATTCTCGAAAAACCGGCACGGACGCTTCCGGGAGAGTGATCTGCTTCGCCAAATGTTCGAAATGACCGTCCGGCAGTGCATCGCCAAGGGACTGGTGGGCGGTGAAGGCTTTGCGGTCGATGCCAGCACGATCAAGGCCGACGCTAATCGGCAGCGCAGTGTTCCGAGCCCAGATAAACTGCCGATCGAGGCAGCCCAACGTGCTGTGCGGGAGTATTTCTCGGTGCTGGACGATGCTGCATTTGGGTCTGCTACGCCCGTGCAACCAAAATATATCTCTCCGGTCGATCCTGCGGCACGTTGGAACGCTGCAAGCGGTGGCCTTGCTTATTATGCCTACTGCACAAATTACCTCATTGACCTTAAATCGGCTGTCATCATGGATGTAGAAACCACGACAGCCATCCGGCAGGCCGAGGTTACGGCGCAACACAGAATGATAGAGCGTACGCAGGAAACATTTGGAATATGGCCCGAAAGGCTTGCTGCGGATACAGCTTATGGATCCGCTGAAAATCTTGCGTGGCTGGTTCATGAGCGTGGCATCGAACCTCACATTCCGGTCTTCGACAAATCTGCCCGGCAGGACGGGACTTTCGAACGTCGAGATTTCACATATGACCACGTGCATGATCTTTACATCTGTCCTGGAGGACAGCAACTGAAGCAGCAGTGGCGCAAGATCAACTCGGATCAACCAAATGCCCCTCCCGACAACCTACTTCGATACCGTTCGTCGAAACTGGCGTGCGACGTATGCACTCTCAAACCAAAATGCTGCCCCAATCAGCCCAATCGTAAGGTTCTGCGCTCTATTCATGAAGGCGCTCGTGATATGGCCCGCGACATTGCTTTAACTGACGCCTATATTATCTCCAGACGAGAACGAAAGAAGGTCGAAATGCTGTTTGCTCACCTCAAGCGCATTTTGAAGATCGATCGGTTGAGGCTCAGAGGACCAAACGGCGCCCGTGATGAGTTCCATCTCGCCGCAGCTGCCCAAAATCTCCGCAAAATGGCGAAACTGATACCTCCCGGAGCGCCTGCCTTATCCACCTGAGGCAAGAAAGCTGCACTTATGTCGAAGTAGCTTGGCAACACTTTCACTCTTCACCATGAGTTTTTCAACACTATCCCCCCATAGTTGCCATCAGACACTTCTGTCTTTCCCCCACTGTGCGAACCGCTCCACCAGCAGATAGAGCGCGGGTGTAGTGAACATGGTCTGGGCTTGGCTGACGAGCAGTCCACCGATCAGCGCGATGCCGAGCGGCTGGCGTAGCTCCATCCCGTAGCCGCCCATCAGCACCAGCGGCAGCACCCCCAGGGCAGCGGCAAAGGTGGTCATGACAATCGGCCGCAGCCGCAGCAGACAGGCCTCGCGGATGGCGTCCCGCGCCATCAGGCCGCGTTCGCGCTCGGCATGGATGGCAAAATCCACCAGCAGGATCGCGTTCTTGAGCGAGATTCCGGTGAGCAACAGCATGGCGATCACCGCCATGCCCGAGAACGGCAGGCCGAACAGATCGAGCGCCATCACCGCCCCGATCCCGGCCGAGGGAATGGTGGAGAGGATGGTCAGCGGGTGCCACACGCTTTCATAGAGCATACCCAGCGTGATCCAGACAGCCAGGATGGCCGCGATGATCAGGATCTCGCTGTCATGCGTGCTTTTGCCAACATCCCCTTCATCGCTCTGCAATTCCCCCGTGATGGTCTCCGGCAGATGCAGGCTCCGCCATTCCTGATCGATGACGGATTGTGCCTGCGACAGGCTGACACCGGGCGCCAGTTCCAGCGCCAGCGAGGCGGAACTGGCGTACCCGATATGGGTGACGGCCACCGGATCGAGGCTCGGTGTCATCCGGGCCACGACCGACAGCGGCACCAGCGTCTCCGCCCCGGTCGCCACCGCCGATCCGGTGGAAGCATTCGCCCCGCCTGCCAGAGAATTGGCGATCTGGTTCCGAAACGCCGTGGCACTCGTCGAGGCTGTGGTGCTGGCCGTGGCCGACGTGACTACCCGGATGGTGTTCGACGCCGAACTGCCCGAGGCGGAGCCTCCCGAGGGGCTGATCCAGAACTGTTTCAGGATTTCCGGATCGCGCTGGAAGCGGTTTTCCACGGTCAGCACCACGTTGTATTGACCGTGTGCCGTGTAGACGACCGAGGCCGTGGTCTGGCCCAGCGCGTCGGACAGGGTGTTGCCGATGACCTGTGGCGTGACCCCGACACGGGCAGCGGTATCGCGGTCAATTGCCAGCGTGATGCCCTGCCCGGGCGGATCGACGTCCGGGTCCACGTCCGTGAACTCCGGATGGTGCCGCAGGGCTTTCGCCAGCCTGCGTGTCGCCGGTCCCAGAATCCGGTCATCCTCGCTGCGCAGGATATAGCTGACCCCGCTGCTGTTCGAACCCACCCGCATCATGATGTTGCCTGGCGCCTGGGCATGGTATTCGGCGTGAATGTCCCTGCCCATCCGGGCGATGACCCTGGCGGCCACCTCAGTTCCCGATGCCCGCCCGGTCGACAGGTCGCGCAAGGTGGCGAATACCATGCCGTGGCTGGAACCCTCGCCCGTATCCAGATAGGCGATCACATGCGTCACGGCGGGATCCTCCAGCAACACCCTGCTGAAGCGTTCCAGCCGGGCCTTGGTCTGCGCCAGCGAGCTGCCGCTGCCGCGCGATCCGCCCGAGACGATGCCGATATCCTGACGGGGAAACACGACCTTGGGCATACGGGTGAACAGGAATACCCCCACCAGCAGGGTCAATGGCAGAAGCAGCGCGGTCTTGCCGGGGTGGGTCAGGCAGACTTCCAGAGTGCGGCGATACAGACTGCTGCTGTGTTTTTCATGGGCCAGAAAATCTGCGGCATTCCCTTCTGGATGAACGGCTGTTCTGTTTTCGGCAAACCGCATGCACAACGCTGTCAGACACGGCGTCACCACGCAGGACAGAACCAGCGACACCGTCACGGCGATCCCCACGGTTCCGGCAAACTCCCGGAACAGTCGCCCTGTCAGCCCCGAGGCCAGCCCGATCGGCAGAAACACCGCCAGCACCGACACGGTGATGGAGAGCAGCGTAAAGGCCACCTCGCTGGCCCCGGCAATGGCGGCCTCGTCGATGGGAAGACCCCGCTCGCGCATGCGGATGATGTTCTCGATCACCACGATGGCGTCATCCACCACCAGGCCCGTGACCACGGTCAGCGCCATAAGCGAGAGATTATCCAGCCCGAACCCCGCCAGATGCATCGGCCCGAGGCTGGCGATCAGGCAGCATGGCACGATGATCGCGGCTGCGATGGATGCCGTCCACGAGCGCAGGAACACCCACACCACGGCCAGAGCCAGCAGACAGGACGCCAGCAGTGTCACCAGCGTATGGTGCAGCGAGGAGCGGATCACCGCCGAACCATCCCGCGCCACGGCGATATCCGCTCCCAGCGGTATCAGTGTCCGCAATTGAGGCAGACGGGCCTTCACCGCATCAACGATGCCCACCAGATTGGCCCCCGGCTGGGCGCGCACCATCAGGGTCAGGGCCGGTTTTCCGTCAAAGAAGGCGGCGGCATTCACGTCCTGCATGCTGTCGGTGACAGTGGCGACATCGCGCAGCCGGATGGGACGTCCGTTCTTGTAGGCGATGACCAGATCCCGATACGCGTCGGCATGTTCAGCCTGATCGTTGACGGCAAGCTGGTAACGCCGGTCCCCCATGTCGATCACGCCTTTTGGCGTATGGGCATTGGCCGAAGCGAGGGCGGCGCGCAGGTTCTCGAACCCCATGCCGTATTTGAAGAACAGCAGCGGGTTCATCTCCACCCGCACGGCGGGCGCGGAACTGCCCATGAGCGTCACATCCCCGACGCCCTGCACCTGCAGCAGCATCGGCCGTAGCGTTGTGTTCACCAGATCATACAGTTTCGCCATGGACTGCATGCCGGGCGTCACCGCCAGAATCAGCACCGGTGTCGCATTGGGATTGGCACGGTGGTAGCTCGGATCCGACCCCGGTGTGGTCGGCAGATCGCGCCGGGCTGCCCGGATGGCTGCTTCTACGTCACGCGCGGCGCCATTGAGATCACGCCCCAGCTCAAACCCCAGCGAGATGGAGGTCTGTCCCCGCGTGGAGGTGGACTCCATCTGCGTGACGCCCGCGATATTGCCCAGATGCCGTTCGAGGGGAGCAGCTACAGTGCGGGCCATGACCTCGGGCGACCCGCCAGCATTCGACGCCGAGACCGATATCACCGGCAGGTCCACATCGGGCAGGTCTGAGACCGGCAGGAGGGGCAGCACCATCAGCCCCGACAGCACGGCGGAGAGCAGCAGCAGGAGCGTCGCCACCGGGCGACGGACGAACCAGGCGATGAATTTCAAGGAAGATGTCCCGTCCCTGCGGGAGGGCTCTGTCTATAAAGACGATCGATGCGGGCATTTTTTCAAAAAAAGACGAAAAAATATCCGGCTTCTGTCAGCGGGCCTCCAGATCATGCCCGGCTGACGGTGTGACCGTGATGGCGGCGGCCTGCACCGCCAGACCGTGCTCGGCCGCGACCCGGCGCAGCACGGTGGCGACTTCCGGCGCGTTGCAGGCGATCTTCCGACCTGTGCCGGCCTCCACGAAGGTAATCGCAAGAGCGGCCTTGCGTTCCGGCGCCACGCTGTAGAGCCACTGCCGGTCGGGCGTGACATCCCGGCGCAGGATGGCGCGCTCCACGAAGAGATTGAGATTACGCTGGATCGATCCCTGCGAGGGCGCGTGCCCATCCTCCATCATCTTTCCCAGTGTTTTCCAGATTTCCACCGCCGTTGTCCGTGGTCCGGCTTCAAGGATGCCGTGCAGCAGGATGCGCCGCAGATCGGTCATCTTGATCCCGACCTCTGCGCAGCGGTCTTCCAGCCTGCGCACGGCGCTGCGGCTGGCGCCCATGCCGGGACGGATTTCACTCAGGGACGGCGAGGAACGGCGGTATTCGGAAAAGGCGAGCATGGGTTTGATCCTGTCACGATCAGGGAAAGGGAGTAAAACCAGAACGGCGAAAATCTCAGTTTCCACCGGCATGGATGTAAAACTCGACCGGAACGGTCAGGGTAATCGGATCCCCCGCGACACTATCCGGTGGGATCGGGAGAGGCTGGGCGCGTTTGGGCAGGGCGACCGCCTCCTGATCCAGCAGCGCATGACCGGAACTGCTGGCGAGTGTGACCGAGAGCACGTGCCCCTTGCGGTCCATGGAGAAGGTCACGGTCGGCACGCCTTCCTGATGATCGGCCATGGCGTCGGACGGGTAACGCTTGAATTTTTCCAGTTGTGCCAGCAGCGCGCCCTGCCAGGTGACCGGGTCATGCGATGCCTTGGACGACGAGGCGCCGGGCGCAGGCGCTGCCTGTGTGGGCGCCGGGGGCGCTTCTGAGGACGGCGGCGCGGTTGTCGCCTCGGCCGGTGGCGTCTTGTCCGGGATCGGCTTTTTGAGCATCGGTACCGGCTTGTGCTTCTTCACCAGTTTTTTAGGTTTCTCCGGCTTGGGCACCGGGATCGGCGGATTGGGCGCGGGCGAAGGTGGTGCGGTGATCTTGGGTGGCTCGACTGGCTCCGGATCGGGGATGGACTGGGTCTGCTGTGGTCCGGGCGGCAGGTCAGTCGGGGGCGTCGGCGTCGAGACCGGTTCTGGGGCCATGTCGATGGCAATAGCCGCAGGTGGTGGTTCGGGCACAGCCATCACGGGCGGTGGCAGGCGCATGATCCACCAGATCGCTCCGCCACCGACCGCCAGCACGGCAAGGAAAGACAGGCCCCAGCGGATGGCATCGTCCCGCCGGGCCAGACGGAGCTGCCCGCGTTGCCACTCGGTGAAGGAGGACGGGGCCGTGTTGGCCTCAGCACTCCCCTCTGCCTGCGTCATGTCGGCGGCACCGCTCATGGGGTCGCACCCGCTGCCGGAACTGTCGTAGAGGGTACTGGCGCAGCAGCGTTACCAGAAGGCACAGGCGTCGAACCTGTCTCGCTGCCTTCCTCCTGCCCCTGAAGATTGACTAGCGCGACCTTGAGATAGCCAGCGGTGCGCAGCTTATCCATCACGCCCATCAGCGTGCCGTAATCGACCGTCTTGTCGGCGCGGAGAAAGATGCGCTCGTCCTTGTTGCCCTTGGTCGCACTCTCCAGCGCGCCGGGAAGCGCATCGGCGGAGATATCGTCTTCTCCCAGCGCCAGGCCGTGATCGGCCTTCACTGTCAGGAACACCGGATCATCGGGGCGCGGCGTCGGCTTTTCGGTCGAGGATGGCAGGTCCACCGGCACGTTTACCGTGGTCAGTGGTGCCGTGACCATAAAGATCACCAGCAGGACCAGCATCACGTCAATGAACGGCGTGACATTGATCTCGCTGGCCTCATGCGGGTTTTCATCGGTATGGCGGATGCGGATCATGCCGCCTACTCCCCGGCCACCGTGCGGGCGTCACGCGACGCACCCAACCGCACCACCTGTCCGCTGGCAGTCAGGGCCTGCATGCGACCGAGATCACGTGACACGAGGCGCATGACCAATGCAGTCAGATCCGCCACCTGCGCGCGGCAGGACGCCGTCTGGCGGGCAAGATGGTTGTAGATCACCACAGCCGGGATGGCGGCCACCAGACCAAGGGCGGTGGCCAGCAGGGCCTCGGCAATGCCGGGGGCCACGACGGCGAGGCTGGTCGCCTTGCTGGCGGCGATGCCGGTGAACGAGGTCATGATGCCCCAGACCGTGCCGAACAAACCAATGAAGGGCGACGTCGCCCCGATGGTCGCCAGAACGCCGGTGCCACGCATGAGCCTGCGCCCCTCAGCGGCTTCCAGCCGTTCGAGGTGTAGCACGATGCGTTCCTTCAGCCCCTCGCTGTCATCGGGAATATCAGCGGAACGCTTGCGTTCGGTCTCGGCGGCCATGACCAGCGTGTGGGCGATGCCGTTCTGACGCGTGCCTTCTTCGCCGAGATCCAGAGTATTGGCCTGCTCCAGCGTCTGCTCGGCTTTTGCCAGTTTCATGCGCACACGCAGCAGTTCGACCGACTTGGCGATGAAGATGGTCCAGGTCAGCAGCGAGGCCACAGCCAGCAGGATCATCACGCAGCGGACCACGGGGCCGGCATTGAGGAACATGTCCCACGGGGAAAAGGAAATGGGGGCAAGATCGGTCATGAGAGACCTCCTTTGGAAGACGGTCTGCGCCACGCCCGGATCAGGCAGATGACCGTAACAATGAGGGGAATGGAAAGAGCGGCCCAGGACAGGGCCAGCCAGACGCCCTGCTGGCCCAGCAGGGCAGACAGCAGGCCGAAGATGGTGAGCAGACCCAGCGCGATCGGCCACGGCCAGACGGCGACGGACGGACGTGATGCCGAAACAGGCGGGGATGACACGGGGATTTCGGGAGAGACGGCGTTCATCGGACTGTCTCCGCCGTCAGGACAGGAACAGCCGCATCGTCCACGTCATCCAGATCGTACCCCAGCGCCCGCAGCCGGGCGTCGGTGGCGATCTTCCGTTTACCAGCCCACAGCACCAGACCGCTGACCAGCACCCCGATCACCACCACATCGAGCAGCGCCCAGAGGATTTTCAGCGGCATGCCGCCGTAATCGCCGAAATGCAGCGGGCGGGATATTTCCAAAAAGCGCAGATACCAAGGCATGGGATACGCCCCGGTCAGTTCGCCCGTGCGGGCATCAACCAGAACTGGGGTAAACAGACGCGCCCGCAGCGGGGTCGCGCCGCGCGTCCAGAGCACGTAATGCACCGGACTGCCGAAGGACGCGCCGGGGAAGGACAGGCCGGTCACCTCATTGCTGGGAGCGGCTTTTGCCGCTGTATCGAACGCGGCCTGCACCGAGGACAGATGCTCCTGTGAGGGCACGGGCAGATTGGCGTAGGGACGTAAAATCTGCCGCACATCGGTCACGCGCCACAGGCCGAACAGTGGGGTCTGGAGTTCGTTGACCAGCCCGGTGAAGCCTACGACGGTTGCCCAGACCAGTGTTGCGGCCCCCAGCAGGTTGTGCAGGTCCAGCCAGGTCAGGCGTGACGCCCGATCCCGCCGGATAGAGCCGAACGGCCGCCGTTTCATGAACCGGCCATACAGCACCGTTCCGGACACGAGCGAGGCCACGAAGACACCGCCCATGAGACCGAGAAATAAACGGCCGGGCAGATAAGCGAACAGACTGACGTGCAGGCGACGGCAGATCCCCATAATCAGGCCGGTCCATGTGCCGGGCGGCTTGGGTTCTGTCTCGGGTCGCGACTGCTCCAGCACCTTTGCCGTGCGGGCGTCGAACTTGATCCAGTGACCGGAGTGGCGGTCCGGATAGTTCTCGTCGTCCTTGAGCGCCTGCCAGCTTGGCGCCATAGAGACCAGCACCGCCGGTTCATCGTCATCCGGATTGACGCTAGTGATGATCTGGCCGGGGTAGAGCGCTCGCGCTTTATCCACGATGACATCCAGACTGGCATTGGGCGTTCCAGGCGGCAGAACCTCATAGGCCGGGTCATCGTCGCCGACGAAAGTATCCCAGATCTGCTCGGAAAACAGCAGCGGCAGGCCGGTCACGCACACGATCAGCAAGAACAGCGTGCAGACCAGGCTCGTCCATTTATGGACCACGAACCAGCGACGAAGGGCTCGATTGGTCATAGAACCCGCACGCTCACAAATGCGTGTGAGAGTGAGTCGCAAATATCAAATGCACGCAAAACCAGATCCTTTGCTCTTCGCTCCTGACCTATCCAGTCACGGCAGGTGCATCCATGCGATCATATGCCGCAGGGCGTTCCATGCCGGACTAAAAGCCGGTCCCATTCTCTAAGACGATCTGGGGGAACATATTTTCATTTTTTCTGGTGACTTGGTTTCTTATCCAAAGTGCGTTCACACCTTGAAAGCACACAAAGTATCTACTTCCAGAAATGCCTCATGAATTTTGTACAAAGCCTTATGAAAGCTGCCTCCTCTACCCAACGAATTTTGCACGAACAGCTCTCGCATTTTGCACACCTCCACTCCACGAGTTTGGCACGGGGCACTGCACGGATCTTGCAGGGTCAGGCTCACGCATCTTGCAAGGCGTGGACTACACGAATTTGGCATGGAGACGACGAGTAACGTCTTGTGCCCAGGCCGAAATTTGCTCTCAGTTTGGGCGATGAGCGACTGTCTAATGCGCGCCAACGTAAGTCACGGATATTGCACAGCACCGTCCCACGCGGTTGGCATGGTTCGCCACTCAAATGTTGTAAAGGGCAACCCATGATTGTTGCATGGGATGCCCCCGGAAGTTGCTGCGATGTTGCCCCTCGAATTTGGCATCGAGATGGGGGGCAAAACGTTGAATCTACTGTGGAAAAGACACGATAGTTTGGGCGATAAAATTCTACCAATTATACGTTAAGTTCCCATACACGCGCCTACCTTGGCCCACATAGCAATCATAATTATCACACGAAGAAACGTAGTATTTATTGGTCAGATTAGATATTGCTAGCTGCGCCTTCAGTCCTTTCAAAGCGGACATTGCTGTGCCAAAATCATAGTTGGCTCCTATATCAAACAGCAAGTAAGCCGGTGATTTAAACGATTCTACGTATCCAGCATAAGAGGAACCCATATATCTTATCCCACCATTAACAGATATACCTTTGATAAAACTTTTTGGTATTTCATAGTTAATAAATATAGATGCCATATTTCTCGGTATATAAGGTACAGACATTCCTTCATAGGACACAGCATTTCCATAAGTTTCGCCAGTATACGGGTTAACTCTTTTTGCAGTCCTATTGTTCTTCGCGAAACGCGCATCCGTGAAGCTGTAAGATGCTACAAGTCGAAGCTGTTTTGTAATGTTCCCGTTAACGGAAACTTCAAACCCTTGAGATTTCACTGTTCCTGCATCAGTACTGTAACCTGAGTGCTGCATATCTTTTATAGAGTAATGGTTTTCTAGAATATGAAATGCTGAAGCGGTAACCATAATATCATGATTGGGAACCCGATATTTCAAACCAGCTTCATACTGAGATCCAGTCAACGGAGCGAACGGTTGCCCGTTATAGTCCGTAGCAGTCTGCGGGACGAAAGATGTAGAGTAACTAAAATAAGGTGCAAGGCCGAAATTAAACTGATAAGTCAATCCTGATCGCCACGTGAATGCCGATTGAGGTTGGGTTTTATGCGTAGTATCTTCTAGTTTTTTTGTATTGCTCGAATTATCATTGCTGTAGCTAAAGCCATTTGTCGTCGTATTTACCCAATCCTGTCTTCCTCCGGCAATTAATGTGATACCTTTCCATTTCAACTGATCTTGAAAGTATACTCCTTCTTGAAAATACCCATATTTTGTTATTTCGAGGTCGTTTGCGCATCCGGAGTGAGAATTTATATTGAAACATGGAGTGTATTTCGTAGCTCCAGGATTATAAACATTAATTATTGAATCTTCCACATCTGAAGTCGTTGACTGAAAGTTATTATTGTACTGTCGAAAGTCGGAGCCTACTACCCAGGTATGGTGAATAGGTCCCGTTGAGAATTTCCCAAAAAGTCGAGCATCCATACCTACTGTATCCGTAATTGTATGGTGATAATCTGCATAGTAATATTGATCAGATACATCGCTACTACTAACGGATCCATCATTAATGGCCTCTTTAACGTGCCTATCACTTTTTTCCCATCTAAACGTTTGGGTAAACTTTATATATTGGCTGAAATCGTGTTTGAATTTGTATTCAAACATCGCGTCCTTTACACTTTCTTCATTCCAATTTGTAAATCCTAGAAAATTACTTCGCGGGATCTGAGGAAAATCATTTGTGAAAAGCGTTCCTTGAATTGGATATTGTGCACTGGCAGTAGCTCCCGTTCCCGGTGTGTACATATAAGAACCAAGTATGGTTAACGAGGTTTTTTCGTCTATGTCCCATGAAATAGATGGTAGTATGCCGACTCTATGGTAATCGACGTGATCTATTTGTGTACCCTGCGTCACACCTATTCCGGCAATGCGATAACGCACATTGCCTGATTTTGTTATTTTGTCACTAGTATCAAAAGTTGCCTCGTAACGTCCCCAATTCCCGAATCCCAAGGATACTTGATGAAAAGCAGTTTGGGTTGGAGATTTGAGGCTCATGCCAACCATACCGCCCGGAGTAACCTGCCCATACATGACTGACGCCGGTCCATTTACCACTTCTACACGATCGACAAAGGCCGTTTCTCCAGCAGCTTGCGAGGTGCTTCTCAGGCCATCGACAAACTGCGTCGTGGTAAAGCCTCTTTGCATGATGTCACCACTGTCATTAACTGACGCTCCCGTACCGTCCATACCGCCGGTACCAGTAACAACACCTGGCGCGTAACGAAGTGCTTCGCGAATATTTTGTGGCTGTTGATCAACCATCTCCTGCTTTGTGATTACATAGATAGAATTAGGAATCTCCATTATTGGAGTATCTGTCTTTGTACCAGATAAAGTATTTTCGGCGAAGTACCCAACGCCGGGCCCGGTCGGATCTTGGTGCGCAACGGTTCCGCCCACACGGACTGGGCCAAGTGTAATGTTGGTGGACGCCGGAACGAGCGTCACCGTGTGCCCTCCCGACAGGCGATATGTAAAACCCGTTCCTGCCAGCAAACGGGAAAGCGCATCAGCAGGCGTCAGACTACCGCTAACGCCAGGACTGTTGGCACTGCGGATCACGTCGGCCCGCACGGAAACCTGCCAACCGCTCTGAGCCCCAAAGGTCGCCAAAGCGTCACCAAGCTTCTGCGCCGGAATATTGAAGCTTTGCGCCGAGGACGGCGCAGGTGCCGCTAGAGTTTGCGCGGTAGCAGCGCTCGCCGCATGTCCGCCCAGGCCAGCCAGCGTCGTTGTCATCAGCGCGGCCGCGAGCCAGCATGGACGTCCTTTAGCCGCCTGCCCGGACGCAGTACCTGTTTTCATGTTCGTATCGTCTCCAGTCCGCGTCATATCCAAATTCTGAATGCGACTTGTTGCAATTCAGACGCAACAGCAGCTTCTTGATGGAGAGACGAAACCGGGTATCCGGATCTTCAAAAAAAGTTTTCGAATTTTTTTTGAGGACGAACGATCAGCGCGCGGACAGAACCACAATCCAGGGCGAAATCCGATACATAGCCGCACCTTGTGCGTGCGCTACGGCTGCCAGCGCCTCAAGTGGGTCAGAGAGATTGTAGACCCCGGTCAGCGGCTGACGGGCAATATCCCCACGCAGGATAATAACACCGTGGAACCAGGGACGAATGGCGTCTATGGCATCCCCTACTGTTCGGTCCCGGACCATCGCCCGTGCGCTCGTCCATAGCGCGACCTCTTCGGGCTCCACATGCCGACGTGCGACGCCGGAAACGCTACCTCCGTTTGTAGAGACGCGTATCTCGTCTCCGGCATGGAGGACTTCGGGCAACCCTCCCGGCGATCCGTTGCCTTCGACCTGCACGGCGCCCTCGCGGACAGCGACAGTGGTGTCCGCGTCGTTACGACGGACATCAAAAGCGGTCCCGACGTCCGTTGTCTGGACCGCGCCCACCGTCACGACAAAAGGTCGCTTCGTATCATGGGCCACCTGGAAGAAGGCTTCGCCACGCAGAAGACGGACATCACGGCGTCCGGCGGTGAAATGAGTCGCAATGGCACTCGATGGTGCGAGCCGGATCGTGCTGCCGTCGGCAAGCGTGACTGCGCGTTGCTGGGCAATCCCGGTCATCTGATCGGCGCGAAAGTGGAGCAGGATTTCGGGGCTGAAAACGCCAGCCGCCACACAGGCAGCCGCAAGCCCGACAGCCACAAGGGCCAGCCGCCGCCGTTTCACGCGTCGGTCAGGCGGAAACGATACCACTGTGGAGGTTCCCAGAGGCGATGTGTCGGACGACAAAGCGGACCCAAGCTGGTCGAACATGCTATTGACGCTGATCCAGTCCCGTTCATGAGCCGGATCCTCGGTCAGCCATGCCTGAAAACGACGCTGCAGAAGCACGTCATCCGGTGCCTCGTTCAGTGCCAGCAACCACTCGGTGGCCGTACGCGGTGACGGAATGGCGCCGTCCGCCCGATCCTGCTGTTCCGTAGCCATGCTCTCAGTATCCGACGATGCTGCGGAACGCTACGGATGATGCGCTTCGCTCCCTGCGATAGAGACGAATTGAAGGCCGCGTATTTTCAAAAAATAAATGCATATGGACTTATTCGATGCCGCCGAGGCGCTTCCGACAATGCTCAAGCCCATCCAGAACAAGAGCATGGGCAAGGCCGACAGAAATACCAAGCTGTTCAGAGACTTCCTTATATGTGTGGTTGCCAAGCCGATAAAGTTCGACCGCGCGACGGGTGCGCTCCGGAAGCTCCGCAAGAGCGGCCTGAAGACGCCGAATGTTATCCCGAGCCGCCAGCTCGGCCTCGGGGGAGGCCCTATCCTCGGCAATCTGATCAATCCGGTCGCTGTCACCGGCGTCATAGTGCCGACGCTCCAGATCGGCCTTACGGCGTCCATCAATGGCAAGGTTACGCACGACACGATACAGATAGCTCAGCGGGTTTTCCCGTGGCGCGACAGCCGCCGCGCACCGCACCCATGCTTCCTGCACCACGTCTTCCGCGTTTACGCGATCGCCGGTGATGGTGCTCGCGTAGTTCAGCAGGGCATTACGGTGGGCGGCATATAAAGCCAAAAATTTCCTGTCACGCGGCACTGCCTCGGGGCTCCTTCCCCGCGTCGATCCATCTCCGTATCCGGTATTAGGCGGACATGAAGGTGTATTTAAGAATGGTTCTCATTTTCCCATACGGGAACAACAGGACTTCCGCAACTGACTTTGTCGATGGGGCAGCCTCGCAGCCGGTCTTGCCGGTTTTTCTGAATATTTTTTGCCGGGAATCGTCCTGTCTCTATCGGACATGGAACGCCGGTTTCGCATAGCAAGGAAACAGAAGAAGGGAAGCTGCGGATGGTGCTCGCGACGAACTTGACCAATTTACCAGATGTGCGTTTCGATCGCCCGACAGCATCCGCCGAGCACAAGGTGTGAACCACCATGCGCCGGCCGCCACTTGATCTGCGTGAGCTATGGATCGTCCGCGAGATTGCGGCCCATGGCAGCATCCACGGCGCGGCGCGCGCTCTGGGGTACAAGCAATCCTCGCTCAGCCGCACCCTGCATCTGCTGGAGGGACGTGTCGGGGCAGCACTTTTCATACGCTCGCCGGGTGGCGCGACGCTAACACCCGCTGGAGAAGCCTTTCTCCGGAAGGCCAATGACCTGCTTGATGGCGCACTAAGCCTTTACGAGCAGACGCGGCGTTGGGGCAACGGGGAACGCGGTCTGGTCACCGTCGGCATCGAAAGCTGCATTCCGCCGGGTCGGGCATCGGTCCTGCTGGAGCCCTGCCGCATCCACCAGCCCGACATTTCATTCCGTTATCGCGAGGGCACCCGTGAATTTCTGAGCCATCTCGTGGAAATGGATTTTCTGGATCTCGCCATCACCACCCTCCCCTCAACGGACACAGTTCTGGCGATGACGCCACTCTGGAGCGACCGGGTCGTTGTGGTCGTGCCAGCCGAACATCCACTGGCGGACCGGCAATCCGTCCTGTGGGCAACTCTTGCTCGCGAGACGTTCCTGATCGGCACGGACAACGCCGGGCATGAACTGCACGCTCTCCTGAAACGCCGGATGACCCAGGGCGGGTTACACCCCATTGTCCGCCATCACGATATTGGCAGCCTGCGCGTGATCGCGGTGGTCGCCAATGGCGAAGGGATCGCCCTGCTGCCGGAGGCATGGATCGGCTTCCTGCCTGATGGCATGAAAGAGCGGATTGTGGCGATCGAAGTCCTGGACGGAGAGGGCCGTCCCCATCTGGATTACGGCGCCATCTCCAAGAAGGGGGGCGGCTCGCCAGCCACCCTGCGCATTCTTACCGCGTTGAAGGCGACGCGGCAGTCGGTGTAACGCCCTGCTGGGGACGGTCCCGACGCGCCTTCTGAAACGCGCGGTCGGCATCCATAAATCCCCGGATCATATGGGGCAGCAACTTCGCCGGTTCGATCGGACGGCCGTTATGGCGGACCAGCGCAGCATAGGCGACCAGATCACGATGCAGGTCGGCCGGCAACTGAATCGTCATCCGGACAGGCCTGTCGTCAGGGATTTCGGTGATGCGGAGCGTGGTCATGGGGCTGGTTCCTTCGCGTGCCAGGGTTTCAGGATCCAATCTCTGGAAAGGATCAGGGTAAATGGCAGTCCGGGCCGGTCGGTCAGGGTGGGCTGGACGTTGAGGCTGCGGTCGATCAGGCGGTTGCCAACCATGGAGAAGCCGTTGCTGGCGCCGGAGCGGATCGCCTGGGCGAGATTGTTTTCGCTCTGGCTGGTCCCCGCCTCTGACCCCACGCTGAGGAGCGTGGTCACCAAGGCTGCCTTGAAAAGCTGGCCCCAATGGTTGTTCACCTCGTCGGACAGGCCGGACTGGCCGATGGCGTCGCCACCGGGCAGCTTCTCCAGCACCAGACTCTCGCCGTCGGGGAAAATCAGCCGTGTCCAGATGATCTGGGTACGCTGCTGTCCGAAGGAAATTCCGCTGTTATAGGCCCCGAACAGCAGGCTTCCCTGCGGAATCAGGAGATAGCGGCCGGTCGGGCTGTCATAGACGTTCTGGGTCACATGACCGGTAATCCGACCTGGGAGGTCGGAACTAATTTTCGTATTCAGCGCGCCGGCGATCACCGTGCCCGCCTGCAGGACATAAGGTGAGGCCGGGGGCATGACGCGGTCGGGGCTGACGGTCATGCGGTCCGGCTGGCCCGCCAGAAAGGCACGGTTGCCAGATTGTGCGTCGGTCGCAGGGGCCGCTGGTCCCTGAGAGGCTGGAACGCCTGGCGCAGGCGGCATCGCCTGTTCGCCGGCGCGGTCACGCTCCCCCGTCTGCACGAACAGCCGGCTGGCAATCGCCGCCTCGACCTCCTGCGCGGCACGGCGGTCCTCCCCGCCGGATGCGACTTTCCCCTGCCCCTGTGCTTTCAGGATAGTGTGTCCCAGATCGCCGGGCAGCGCGGGACCGAGCTTCGGCACGCCGTTGCCGACATAGTCTGAGGGCAGCCCCGCCAGCCCATCGGCCGATGGACGCACATCCGTGTCCTGGCTGGCGGGGGCGGGCATTTTGTGACTGCTGTTCTCCAGCGCGTAGCCAAGTGCCAGACCAATGGCGAGCATCCCTACCCCACCCAGCGCCCAGACCACGGTGCGGTTAAGACGCACAACGCGCGGCCGTTCCGCCCGCAGGCGCAGATCGGGCGGTGGTGATACGGAATTTCCTCCTGTGGCGGGGGCCGCAGGATTTTCACCCGCTGTCGATGCCTGCCCGCTCATGTCCGCCGTCCGTCAGTGCGGACGATGCGCACCCTTTGCTCGGAATGTTTATCGCCCAGCCGCAGTTCGGCGGCTGCGAACAGCCTGTCCACAATCATCCAGTTCTGTCGCACCCGGTAATTGACCAGTTCCGGCCCGCCATCGGCTCCCAGCACAAAGAGCGGCGGCAGCTCCCCCTGCCCGACCCCGGCCGGAAAGGCGATATAGACCTTGTGGCCGTCATCGAAGGCCCGGCCGGGTAGCCAGGGCGGTGTGCCCCCTTTCACCGGCTGGATGGCATAGCGGAAATTCAGGGTATCGAGATCCAGCCCCGCATCCACCGGGGCAGCGTCATCGGCTGCATTGTCCTGCCGATGCAGAGCGATAAGGCTGTCCTCGGGATAATCCCATGACACCGACGCCATATAGGTCGCGGGCGTGGAGCGCAGTTCGGCGAGATAGGTCCGCCGCTCGGTGTTGACGATCAGGTTGGTTGTGAGGTCCGGCCGCGTCGGCTTGACCAGGATATGGATGCGTTTTGTCGCCCCAGCCCCGCTTTCGGTATCGCCAATGATCCAGCGCACCGTATCACCGGCAGCAACCGGCCCGGTGCCCACCAGCTTTTCGCCCTGCTGGAGCATGATGTCGGTGATCTCGCCCGGCGAGGTATAGACCTGATAGAGAGCGCCGGGGCTGTAGGGATAGACCTGCACTGCGTTGATGAACCCGGCTCGCGTGGGCTGAATGCGCGCCGCCAGATTGGCCTGCGTCACGCGCGCGGTCGGATCGGCAACTTCGTGGGCCGGATGGGTGACGCGTCGTGAGGGCAGCGGCTTGAGCTGGCCCGGCAGGGGAAGTGGCTGCGGGACTTCAACGACCTGTACCGGTTTCGGCGGGTCCGGCAGACGCGTGGCCTGCACGGCGTCATCGTAACGGATGATGGGTGGATGGTAATGCTGCGCGCAGCCGGCAAGCGAGAGGAGCGCCACAGGAAGGGCCGCGAAAATGAAGCGCGTCATTGTCCGAGTTCCTTCGACCAGTTGATGGCGGAGACGTAAATTCCGAGGGGATTTTTCCTGAGATGGTCGGCATCGCGTGGCGTGCGCAAAACGACCGAGACGATGGCGGTCCATCGCTCCGTGCCCACAAAAGCGCCGTCGCGGTAATGGCGCTCGGTCCAGGCCACGCGGAAACTTCCGGGAGAGGCCCGGATGACCGACGACACATCGACCTCGACCTGCTCATGCCCGATCCGCGAAAAGGGATCGTTCAGCCGCGCGTAATCGTTCAGCGCCTGGGCGCCCGACGTGGTGGTGAAATCATAGGCACGCAGCCAGTTCTGCCGGACCACCACGGGGTCCGACGACAGGGCGCGCACGTCATGAACGAACTGCGCCAGATACCAGGCGATCTGCGGATCGGCGGGCGTATAGCCCGCTGTTGCGGGGGCCACGACCTGTGCCTGGCCCAGATGATCCACCTGCACCACCCACGGCGTGATGGTGCCGCGCGTGGACTGCCAGACCAGCCCGGCCCCGAGCCCCGCTGACAGGAACAGGCTGCCAAAGGCCATCAACCGCCAGTTGCGGGCCTGGATGCGGGCGGAGCCGATCCGTTCGTCCCATATCTGCGCAGCTTTCTGATAGGGCGTTACCGGCGCGGGCGTGGCCCCGTAGCGGATGGTGGAGCGACGGAACATCGCGTTTATTCCTTTTCCGACAGATCGATGGACGCCGACCCGCCTCCGCCATCGGCGGAGCGGATGATATGGGCGGCCTCGGCAGCATGGGCGGCGGCGTTACGGCGCTTCATCTTCTGCGCCCAGCGGGGCGGTTCGCCGGAACCGCCACCAGAAGGACCGCCGTTTCCACCGCCATCACCTCCTCCAGCCGGGCCACCGCCTCCAGAAGGTGCCGGTCCGTTATCCCCGGCTCCGCATTCGCCTCCCTCCCCCATCCCGCGCGCGGCCCAGCGTCCACCGGCGGCATAGCTTTCCTTGAGGGAGGAGCCTGCACGCGAGGCCGCCCCTTTGACGGCATTCGCGACATTCCCACCGACGGCGCGGCCCATGCCGCCGATCCCGGCGGCCATGCTGCCCGCGCCGCCAGACGCGCCTGCGGCTCCAGCCGAATAGGCGGAAGTAGCCGCCCCGGCGATCGCAGCCCCTCCCCGCGCAGCAGCAGCGGTCGCACCAAGGGCGGCGGCACCACCGGAAGCGACAGCCCCGACACCGGCCGCCGCAGCAGCACCCATCGCACCCACCGCCATACCGGTGCCAACAGCCGCTCCCGCGCCAAGCTGCGGAGCGCCGGAGATCAGACCATTGGCGATGCTGCCGCCAAAAATGGACAGACCAACAATTGCAAGCGAGGCCAGCACTACCGAGACAGCCTGGCCGATGGTCGGCACGTCGCTGCCATAAGAGGTTGTGAACTGGGCGAACAGAACGGACGCAATGGCGGAAATGACCGCCAGCACCATGATCTTCACACCCGACGAGACGACATTTCCCAGCACCTTTTCGGCGAGGAAAGCGGTGCGGTTGAACAGGGCGAAGGGTATCAGGATGAAACCCGCCAGCGTGGTCAGCTTGAATTCGATCAGGGCGACAAAAAGCTGCACGGCCAGAATGAAGAACGCCGCGAGCACGATCAGCCAGGACAGGCAGAGCACGAAGATCTGGATGAAGTTCGTAAAAAAGGCGACCGGACCAAGGAGATTGTGAACGGAGTTCAGAAGCGGCTGCGCCGCATCGAAGCCCGTGGATGCCAGTCGGCTGGGCCGCAGGAAGTCTCCGAGTGCCAGATTGCCGCCACCGGCTTTCAGGCCAAGGGCCGCAAAACTGTCAAAGACGGTTTTCGACAGACTGGAAAAATTGCTGATCAGAAAGGAAAAGAAGCCGATATACAGCGTCTTCTTCACCAGCCGCTGGATGATGTCCTCATCCGCAGCCCAGGCCCAGAACAGGCCAGCCAGCGCCATATCCAGCACGGACAGTGTTCCGGCCAGTGATATCACATTCCCCTTCACCAGACCGAAGCCGCTGTCGATGGTGGTGGTGAAGGTATTCAAGAAGGTGTCGATAACGCCCACATTGCCCATCGCCATGGCGGTCAGTTCCCGCTGCTGCCGAACATCGACACCGTGCCCGGCACATAGGCGTCATGCTGGGAAAAATGCTGATACTGGAATTCACTTTCTGCTTCCGTCGCCGCATCGCGCGCCTGTTGCAGGGCTGTGGCGCGGCCATTGGCGGCAAGTTCGGCCTGAATGTCGGACAACTGGCGGGACTGTAGCGCCAGGAGCTGGTTTCCCGCCTGCGCCGCTTGCAACGCCCCGGTCGATGTTTGGCTGGCCGAAACCAGTTGCGTCATGGCCGAACTGTCGCTGGGGATGTTTCCTACCACCCGCGCCTGAAGCTTTAGGGCATCCTCAAAGCCGACTACGGAATTCTGCCAGCGTGTCTGTGCCTGACTGAACAGGGCGCTGTCGGACATTCCCGACGAAATTGACGTATAAGCCTGCTGGTACTGCTGCTCAACCGAGGTCACCGAATAAGCGATGTTCTGCGCCTGCCCGAGCAGTGCCGTGGTCTGGGAAATCGTCGATTGCAGCGTCGACAATGTCGAGAGCGGCAACAGGGCGAGGTTCTTCGCCTGGTTGACCAGCATCTGCGCCTGATTGGCGAGGGACGTGATCTGATTGTCGATCTGCTGCAATTCCCGCGCCGCGATCAGCACGGTCTGGACATGCGCAGCCCCATCGTAGACCGCCCATTGCGCGTGGGCGGGTTGCACCGAACTGACGCCGGCACCAACAGCCAGGGCCATGACGGATGCCAACAGCCCCATACGACGGAAAAATTTTGCCCGGATGCGGAAAAGTTTTTCCGTCATGGCACGCCCTCCGATCGGCGATCGTCACGCAGAAGGTCGGCCGCCCACGCAACGCCGCGTGCTTCGAACCAGGCCGGGAGAAAGGCGTCTGGCCCGTGTTCCGCCAGCACACTGTCGATCAACCGATGATCGTCTTTTCCCGAAGCTGCACAGAGAGCGAGTGCTACCGGCCCCAGTCCCAGTTCGAACAGGCGATTGCCGCGTTGCGTCTGGCAGTAATATTCCCGCTTCGATGCCGCACGAGCGATGATCGCGATCTGCCGGTCGTTCAGGCCGAAATCCCGATAGAGTGCCATGATCTGCGGCTCGATCGCCCGTTCGTTCGGCAGAAAGATGCGCGTGGGGCAGCTTTCCACCACAGCAGGCGCAATGGCGCTGGTGGCGATATCGGACAGGGACTGCGTCGCGAAGATGACGCTGGCATTCTTCTTGCGCAGGGTTTTCAGCCACTCCCGGAGTTGCCCCGCGAAATCGCCGTCATCCAGCACCAGCCAGCCCTCATCGATGACCAGGAGCGTCGGGCGGCCATCCAGTCGGCCTTCGATCCGATGGAACAGATAGGACAGCACGGATGATGCCGCGCCCGAGCCGATCAGACCTTCGGTCTCGAACACCACGACATCGGCCTCACCCAGCCGCTCAGCGTCCGCATCGAGCAGGCGGCCATAGGGACCACCGAGACAGTATGGGACCAGAACCTGCTTCAGGGCGTTGGACTGGAGAAGTGCCACCAGACCGGAGAGCGTGCGTTCATGGCTGGGCGATGACGCCAGGGAATTCAGCGCCGACCAGAGATGAGCTTTGACGTCCGGCGTCAGCGCCACGCCCTCGCCAACAAGGATCTGGCCGAGCCATTCGCTGGCCCATTTGCGCTCATCGGGATCATCAATTCGCGCCAGAGGCTGGAGCGAGACACTGCCGCCCTGTTCTCCCGCCAGATCATCCTCGGTTAAACCGCCACCGAGATCGTGCCAGTCTCCACCCATCGCCAGTGTCGCGGCGCGCATCGAGCCGCCAAAATCGAAGGCAAAAATCTGTGAACCCACGTAGCGGCGGAACTGGAGCACCATCAGCGCCAACAGCTCCGACTTCCCCGCTCCTGTTGGCCCCGCGATCAGCGTGTGCCCCACATCGCCGGCATGAAGCGAAAACCGGAAGGGTGTGGCGCCCGCCGTCCTGCCGTAGAAAAGTGGCGCTGCCCTGAAATGCCCGTCCTGCTCCGGCCCCGCCCAGACGGCCGACAGCGGAATCATATGGGCAAGATTCAGGGTCGAAACCGGCGGCTGGCGCACATTGGCGTAGACATGCCCTGGCAGAGATCCCAGCCATGCCTCCACCGCGTTGAGGCTTTCGGTCATGCAGGTGAAGTCGCGGCCCTGGATGATCTTTTCGACAAGACGAAGCTTTTCGGCCGCGATGGAGGCGGAACCGTCCCACACCGTTACGGTCGCGGTGATGTAAGCCTGCCCGACATCATCCGCGCCCAGCGACTGGAGCGCGAGATCGGCATCGGCTGCCTTGTTGGCGGCGTCATTATCCACGAGAACCGATGCCTCGTTGGTCATGACCTCCCGGACAATGGCTGCGATGCTCTTGCGCTTTGCGAACCACTGCCGACGGATCTTCGTCAGCACCTTCGTGGCATCGGTCTTGTCGAGCAGGATGGCGCGGGTGGACCAGCGATAGGGCATTGCCAGCCGGTTCAGGTCATCCAGAATTCCGGGGAAGGTCCGCGACGGAAAGCCGGTGATCGTCAGGGTCTTGAGGAAAGCGTCGCCCAGTTTTGGTTCCAACCCGCCCGACAGCGGCTGATCCACCAGCAAGGCGTCAAGGTGCATGGGAATTTCCGGCACCCGCACGCGCTGGTTCCGCGTCGAGATCGTGGAATGCAGATAGGTCAGCGTCTCCCCGTCATCCAGCCATGCCGCTTCGGGCATGAACCCATCCAGTAGGGCCAGAAGCCGGTCGGAGCGATCGATGAAGGAATTCAATATGCTATGCGGGTCCGGCCCATCGTGCTCCCGGCCCTCATAGAGAAATCGTTCAGCACGGCCTGATGATTCCGCAGGCGGCAGCCAGACCAGGGTCAGAAAATACCGGCTCTCGAAATGCGCGCCCTCGTCCTCGAACTGCTCACGACGTTCCAGGTCGACCATCTGACTGGCCGCATCGGGAAAATCGCTGTCGGGATAAAGCGTGGCGGGAACGCGCTGCGCTTCCACGAACACGGCCCAGCCTGATCCCAGACGGCGCAGGGCGTTGTTCAGCCGCCCGGTGACACCGACCAGTTCGGCAGGGGTGGCGCTATCCAGATCCGGCCCTCGAATTTTCGCCGTGCGCTGGAATGAACCATCCTTGTTCAGGACGACACCTTTCTCCACGAGCGCGGCCCAGGGCAGGAAATCTGACAGGAGGGCGGCACGATTACGATATTCACCAAGGGACATCATGGCCCTGCCCTCCCTACGCCCGCAGCCAAGCGGGATAGCGCAGATGCCGCCGCCCCACCTCGATGAAGAAAGGATCGCGCTTCGCCCCCCAGACCGCGAGCCCGTGGCCGACGATCCAGAACACGGCCCCGATCAGCCATAGCCGCAGGCCCAGCGCGATCGCAGCCGCCAGCGTGCCGTTGGCGATGGCGACGGCACGGGGCGCCCCGCCCAGCAGGATCGGGTCGGTCAGCGAGCGATGCACCGGGAGATGAAATCCCGGTACCGCATCATCGTCATACCCGAGCGCCATTAGATCAGCGCTCCGCCGGAGAAGGAGAAGAACGAGAGGAAGAAGCTGGACGCTGCAAAAGCGATGCTGAGTCCAAAGACAATCTGGATCAGGCGGCGGAACCCGCCCGATGTTTCTCCGAAGGCCAGGGTCAGGCCTGTCACGGTGATGATGATCACCGAGATGATCTTGGCCACCGGCCCCTGCACGGATTCCAGAATCTCGTTCAGGGGCGTTTCCCACGGCATGCTGGATCCTGACGCCCATGCCGATGACGCGAAAGCAAGCGACAGCAGCATGGCTGTTCCGAATACACGGAGATCCGGCACATGCCGGTCAGGGCGTGCGACAGCGCACACGATGGTGCGCAGACGTGAAGGCGGCATCATGATGATTCTCCATTGGCAGAGCAGGATGTTTCGGGAGACGAGAGGCTGACCGGACGGATGCGATAAGCTCCGGTCGTGGGATCGAGGCCCTCGATTTCAGCCAGTTCGGACAGGCGGCGTGCCGTGCCGCGCCCGGACAGGATCGCGATCACGTCGATGGTTTCGGCGATCATGGCGCGTGGCACTGTCACCACCGCCTCCTGGATCAGCTGTTCCAGACGATACAGGGCAGCGAGCACCGATCCGGCGTGCAGCGTGCCGATACCTCCCGGATGGCCGGTACCCCATGCCTTGACCAGATCGAGCGCTTCAGCCCCACGCACCTCACCGATGGGAATACGGTCTGGTCGCAGACGGAGACCGGAGCGGACAAGGTCAGAAAGGGTGATCACACCTTCGCGGGTCCGCAGCGCTATGAGATTGGGCGCCGTGCATTGCAGTTCGCGCGTATCCTCAATCAGCACGATGCGATCACCGGTTTTCGCCACCTCAGCCAGCAGGGCGTTGACCAGTGTCGTCTTGCCGGTCGATGTCCCGCCGGCAACCAGGATGTTTTTCCGTTCCACGACAGCGCGGCGCAGGAAATCCGCCTGGGCATCGGTCATGATCCCCGCCTCGACATAGTCGTCGAGGGTGAACACGGCGACAGCGGGCTTGCGGATCGCAAAGCTCGGGGCGGTCACAACGGGCGGCAGCAATCCTTCGAACCGTTCGCCGGTTGGCAACTCGGCCGAGACACGGGGCGCACCCTCATGCACCTCCGCCCCGACATGGTGCGCGACAAGACGCACGATGCGCTCGGCGTCGGCGGGCGTAATCCTGTCGCCCGTATCGCTCACCCCCTCGGACAGACGGTCGATCCACAGTCGCCCGTCGGGGTTGAGCATGACCTCGACCACGGCAGGATCAGCGAGATGCCGGGCAATCGCCGGCCCCATCGCCGTGCGCAGCATGGAAATCCCGCGCTGTCGGGCGCCACTCTCAATCGGTGTGACCGCCATGGAAGCCCCCGTCTGCTTGGGTCATCCGGCCTCTCCGGACGACGACGGGGATCATTAGAGAGTGCTGTTTTCTCCCGTTTTCAACAGCATTTTCCTGCGATCGTACAGGATCGTAACGGATGCGGTTTTTACTTGCGGATCGCGGGATCAGGATTCCGATGTGGGAGACACATCGTCGGGAATCTCCTGCCGGAAGAACGGCCCTCGGCTGAGTCGCCGTCCAAGCGCAGCCACGAACGCCTCATAGCGTTCCGCCCCCTGCGCCCGCGCGGCGGCTGCGGCCGGTTCCGGCAAGGGCGGGCTGACCGTCATCCAGTAGCGGATGAACAGAGCCAGCGTCTCAAGACTGATCCCGAGATCGCGCTCCATGCGGGCGACCTGCCGGTCAAGGCGGTCCAGCCTGCGGCTCATCGCCGCCTCCCGCCGTTCATCAGCATCGGGTGACAGGAAGGATGCGATGGCGGCCTCCGCCACCAGGGACAGGGACAGATCGCGCCGTGCCGCGTGGGCGGTCAGGGCGTCCAGCAGCTTCGGTTCCAGATAGACCGACAGCCGCGCCTTCTTTGGGGATGTCCTCATCACGCCCTCACAGCCCCAGATCGTTGCCACGGTCGAGCCCGGCCTGCCGGGCAATCCGCGTCAGATCCGCGCGGTCCCGTGCTTCCGGATCCGGTGGCAGTTCCTCGCCAAAGAGGTCAGGTGCCGCACGCCGCTTGCGTTTGTCGGCATCCGCCGGGTCATGCTCGCGCGACCATTTCCGCCCCGTGCCGAGGGATTCATCACTATCGGCATCATCGGGTTTGTCGGGCGCTACCGATGACGTCGTCTGCTCCGGCGAAGGCGGGGCAGGAGGTGGGCGGTCACTCCAGTCATCGGGCCTGATGGGCCGTGGCAACTGCGCCGGATCAGGCGGTGGCAGGACGCGCTCGACGAAGCGGCGATCCCGGAAATACCGCGCTTTCCGTACGCGGATCGGTGGACACCCCGCCACCATGACCACTTCCTCCCGTGCCGGGATCTGCATTACCTCCCCCACCGTCATCAGGGGCCGCGCGCTCTCCTGACGCGAGACCATGAGATGCCCGAGCCAGGGCGACAGCCGGTGCCCGGCATAGTTCTTCTGCGAGCGGATCTCGGTGGCCACACCCAGACCGTCGGACACACGCTTCGCGGTGCGTTCATCGTTCGTGGCAAAACTGACCCGGACGTGACAGTTGTCCAGGATGCTGTTGTTCTGGCCGTAAGCCTTGTCGATCTGGTTGAGGGATTGCGCGATCAGGAACGCCTTGATCCCATAGCCCGCCATGAAGGCCAGGGCACTCTCGAAGAAGTCGAGCCTGCCGAGGGCGGGAAATTCGTCGAGCATCAGCAGCAGGCGACGCCGCCCCTCCCGGCCGGACAGATCCTCCGTCAGCCGCCGCCCGATCTGGTTGAGGATCAGGCGGATCAGAGGCTTGGTGCGGCTGATATCCGACGGCGGGATGACGAAATACAGGGAGACAGGCTGGTCGCCCTCCAGCAGGTCGCCGATCCGCCATTCGCAGCGACTGGTCACGGTGGCCACCACCGGATCGCGGTAGAGGCCGAGGAACGACATGGCGGTGGACAGCACGCCGGAGCGCTCGTTGTCCGATTTGTTCAGCAGTTCTCGCGCAGCAGACGCTACGACGGGATGTGGCCCCTTCCTGTCTAGATGGTTCGTGCGCATCATGGCGGACAGGGTCGCCTCGATCGACCGCTTGGGGTCGGAGAGGAATTTCGCCACCCCGGCGAGGGTCTTGTCGTCCTCGGCATAGAGCACATGCAGGATCGCGCCCACCAACAGCGCATGGGAGGTTTTCTCCCAGTGGTTGCGCCGCTCCAGCGAACCCTCGGGATCGACCAGGATGTCGGCGATGTTCTGCACGTCACGAACTTCCGACGCCCCGCGCCGCACCTCCAGCAGCGGGTTGTAGGCCGAGGACGCCGGATTGGTGGGGTCGAACAGCAGCACCCGCCCAAAGCGATTCCGGAAACCGGCGGTGATCTGCCAGTTCTCGCCCTTGATGTCATGGATGATGGCCGAACCCGGCCAGGTCAGGAGCGTGGGGATCACCATGCCCACACCCTTACCCGTACGCGTCGGCGCGAAGGTCAGGACGTGCTCGGGGCCATCGTGTCGGAGATAGGCCCGGCGGTATTTGCCCAGCACGACGCCATCCTCGCCCAGCAGCCCCGCCGCGCGGATTTCCGCGTCCTCGGCCCAGCGGGCGGAGCCATAGGTCGCCGCGCGCTTCGCCTCGCGGGCACGATGGACGGACAGCGCCACTGCGGCGGCAAAGGCCAGCACCCCGCCCGAACCCGCGATCCAGGCGCCACGCGCGAAGACCGCTGGCGCGTAGGCGTCGAACTCGTACCACCACCAGAAGAACAGTGGCGGGGCATAGACCGGCCAGCGATGCAGGACCGTAAACCACGGGCGGCCGAGTTCCGGCTGGAACGCTAGCTCCCAGGCTGTCCACTGCGTCGCTGTCCACCAGGACAGCACGATCATGGACAGGACCAGCAGCGCCTGTCCCCACTGGATGCGTGTTCCCGGCTGGTCCATCGATCCCTCCCCTTGTCATGGGAGACAGCGAAGAACCGGGATTTCTGGCGTGCAAGCACGATCCGGCACCCATCGTACCGTAGCGGGCAGGAGCGAAGAAATACTTGCATGTTGCGGTCTGGTGTCGGCATCCTCATCTTATGCGCACGACATGCGCATAAGGAGTCGGATCATGCCCAGCCGTACCAACCTCGGCGTTTCCTATGACCGGAACGCTCCCCGCCGCCCGGTCAATCTGTCGCTCAACACCGATCTGCTGGCGCAGGTCCGGGAAGTGACGCCCAATCTATCGGCAACGGTCGAGACCCTGCTGGGCGACTACCTGCAATCCGCGCGTCAGCAACGCGAGGACGAACAGCGCAAGCTCGACGGCGTGATCGACGCGGTGAACGATCTGCACGCGCGGCACGGTTTCCTGAGCGACGAATTCTCGACGCTCTGATCCGATGCCGCAATTCGCGATCTACCGAAACCCCGGTCGAAACCGGGACATTCCGTTCGTGGTTCAGATCCAGAGCAGCCGCCTGGAGCGCAGCATGGGCCGCGTCGTCATGCCGCTCGTCAGACGGTCTGCCAGCGCGCCACCGGATCATCCGCTGACGCCACATCTGCATGTCGAAGGAGAGGACGTCTTCGCCAATCCTTTCGATCTGGCGACCGTCCCTGCTACGCGACTTGGAGCCGCCGTCGGCGTCCTGTCCGAACGCGATCAGGACATGATCATCAGGGCGCTGGACGAACTGGTCAGTAGGGCATGATGGAGGTGCGGCTTCCGCTTGGCCCCCATCTACGGTGGGCAAGGCACACATGATCAGTAAGATTCGGCAGTTAAGGGTAAATGATGAAGCTAATGAACATACAGCGACAAATTGCTGATCTTGAACTGGGCGGTAGCGAATACTCGATTTTTGGAACTATCTATACCCACTCGGGATACAATACGAAAGCACAAAGTGAACATGCGATATTGGTGGGTTAATCAAAACCAAACCTACAAACAAGAAATCGAAGGCGGGTTCCTGTGGTCGCCCAAACGCCGGAAAGATGGCGGTCGCAACCATTTTTATGACACGATGACCGAAGTGCAGCTGGGCGACTTGGTGTTATCGTTTTGCGACACACAAATTAAAGCCGTAGGCATTGCACAGGGACCTGTTGAGTCCGCGAGCAAGCCCGAGTTGGGTCGTGTAGGCGACCAATGGAGCGACGAGGGTTGGTTAGTACCGGTTGAGTTTGAGGTCACTGAGAGGCCCGTACGGCCCAAGGACTTTATCGATGAGTTAACACCTCACTTAGCCACTAAGTATGCGCCGCTGCAGCCTAACGGCAATGGCAACCAGGGCGTGTACCTTACCGAAGTCTCGGAAGAATTTGCCCAAGTGTTGCTAGGCAAAATGGGTCTTTCTGTCTCGAAGATCGTGGCGACAGAACCAGTTGACGAAGCAGGTGAAGTTGCAGACGAACAGGCACAAACGGCCGTGATGGGACGCACAGATATTGGCGAGACTCAAAAACAGCAATTGGTTCTAGCTCGCCGCGGGCAAGGCGTGTTTAAGGCCAATGTACGACTGAACGAAAGACGGTGTCGTATAACTGGTGTATCAGATCCACGTTTTCTGATTGCAAGTCATATTAAACCCTGGCGTGACTGCACTGATCAGGAAAAACTGGATGGCTGCAATGGCCTGCTGTTGTCGCCACATGTTGATCGATTGTTTGACCGTGGTCTGATTAGCTTTGCCAATGATGGAACGTTACTGAAATCAGCCATGCTACCGCCTGAAGTTTGGTCGGCTTGGGGCTTGGATAACATTATTAACGTCGGCGCATTTACGAATGCACAGACAACCTATCTAGCGCAGCACAGAGAGGCAATTTTTAAAGGCTAATGAGGGGTTCGGCAATACGTCTCGACTGCCAATTGACCAAGGTCTAGGCAGCGTAGCTATGTCACGGACATCGACATTACGGATGGCCGATTGTCTCTCTCGCTGCCCAATAAACGACGGTTCGCTTCTCCGGACAGCCTGTCCGCTCGATGCATAAGCAGACAGGCAGAATCCGCCTCATTCCCGACGCTACATGCCCATGAGCATGTTCCCGAAACCGGACCTGCCTTGCGATCGTTGAACGGCTATGCATCGGATGCTTTAGCTGCGCGTCTTAGAGCCTGAATCAGAAAGCGGTTTGATTGATTTTCCGCAGAACTCTGCGGATATGGGCGATCATCAACCAAGCGCGGGATGACGAGAGTGTTGCCTCGACATCCTTCGTGAGGCGACGACAGCGTCCGAGCCATGCAAAGCTGCGCTCCACGATCCAGCGTTTGGGCAGGACGACGAAGCCTTCGGCCCGATCGCTACGCTTGACTATTTCGATCGTCCATCGGCCGAGTTCAGCCAGCGCATTACGCAACTTCTCGCCAGCATACCCGCCGTCACTGATCAGGTGGCGAAGCCAGGGGAATAATGAGCGTATTCTGGTCGCTACCAGCGGCGCACCGTCACGATCCTGAATGTCGGCGGGATGCACGACGGCTGCCACGACATGACCCTGCGTGTCGGTCGTGATATGCCGCTTGCGGCCCCTGATCTTCTTGCCTGCGTCATAACCGCGTGGACCGCCGTTGTCAGCAGTTTTAACCGACTGGCTGTCAATAATGCCTACCGAAGGCGTGGCGTCTCGCCCGTCCTGCTCACGCGACAGGATCGCGAGAATATGGTTCATCGCTTCCCATCATCCCTCGCGGATCCAACGGCAGAAATAACCCTGCACGGTCGTGAAAGCGGGAAAGTTACGAGGCAATTGTCGCCACTAGCAACCCGTAGTGACGATATAAAGGATCGCCTCCATGACCCGGCGCAAATCCGTACGTCGTGGTCTTCCCAGTCGTTTCCTCTCGGGCATCAGAGGCGCAATCAGCGCCCACTCCGCATCGCGAAGGTCGCTTGCATATTCCAGGTCGTCCCGGCGATAGTGCGCGCGGGCGATTTCAGTCCAAGCCATCTTGATCTCATCAGGTTCTCACAAACCCATGAATCATAACCCGCTGAAATCACTCAACTCATTTTCGGTCAGACACTAGATCGGGCCCAGCCCTACAAAATCAATGGGTCCTGAGCCTAGAGCAAGATATTGAATAAAAGTATTTATTTTTTTACACTCTTGCCATTTTCATGAATAACGTTCATAACTTTTTCTTTTCCATATTTTTTATATAGTATATTCAAAAATCTTTTACTTATAGCCGACCAGTCAGGATTACATAATCTAAAGTACTTATCTATATCAGAATACATTAAAATACATCTGATTAGGCCGTATATATAAACTTCCTTTGTATTGCTTTCCTCAATCACAATAGAATTAAAATAATTAATGAATTCTTCCGTAAAAATATTATTTAATTCATCAATATTAAAAATACCGAAACTTTTTAATTCATTTATTATCGGCATAGAATTTGATTTGAACATATTTAAATTTGATTTTGAATAATCGAAATTATTCCTCGAACAAAAATCTAGAAAAAACTTAGTTAAAGTAATACTATTTATTTCTTCTTTAGATAAATTTTCTGCCGTTTCTTTACTTATCTTATCTGAGTAATTATTGATATCATTAATAATTTCATTAAACCCCAAATCGGCTATTTCTAAAAGTCCTGCATATAAATTGATTTTTCTACTAATATCCGATGGCAAACCAGAATTGAATTTATAAGTTCTATCATGCGCTAATTCAGCCCATGCATGTTGCAATACGGTTCTAATTTGTAATTCAAATTTTAGATCAACCAACCCTTTGTACTCGGGTGAATCCCCTCGCCTTTTTCCTAAAGTACAAACAAAATGAACCGACCTATATCCTATCTTATCGTTACCAAGCTTCGAAGTCTGATCTAGGCTATTATCCTCATCAATCTCAAAAGCTCCTCTAATCATATCGATTATTTTTTTTATATCAGATTCAAAAAAAACAATAATTCGCACACCACATAAATCAGTCATCTGTTTTTCTATATCTGTATACTTTTTCCTTTCTACTTTTTCCAACGCGGATTTTTTATCTTTTACTCTTCCACTCACATTCAAATATTCAATATTATTTATATGCAAAAGCCGCTCTATAATCGAAATACAAGATTTTTTTAAATGATTATATTTTGGAATTTCTTTTTCCAGAAATTCTTCATTGCTATCGAATGTCATAAAATATTCCTGATCTTAAAAGAGTATCTGATACTTAAACAGGTTTTCCCTTATCTTTGCAAGCGCACCACATGCTCTGCCGTGGGTTTGAATCCCATCCCATTCACCACGTTCAACACATACACCGCCCAACCATCCAGTGCCTCTGCACATTCCCGCAGAAACTCGCTGCGCTGGTAAACGGCACCTACGCCGCTAATGGTGCCTTCAATATGGTTCAGCACCCTATCAGCCACATGCGGCCCAATTTTCAGGCCCTCCGCCTTATACTCTGCCCGTTCCAGCATAATTAGGGCTTTAAGCCGCTGGTGGCCACAGAGAACCCAGAAACGGGCGTTTTGCCGGTGGCACTCAACACAAAAGGCGAGATACGGCCGGCTTTTGCATTTGTTTGGCGATGAATACCCGCCAGCACGCGCCAGGTAACCTCCATCGCCTTCATCGGTAAACCTGTGAATCACAACAACCCACTCAGTTCAATAAATTAACAGGTCCTGAGCCTAAGAAAATTTCGTTCGAGGAAGGAGCCATACTGCCATGTGCTGCAGTAACGGCCTGAAACGCGCTTTCGGGCAGTGCCCCCATGCGAGCCGGACAGACAGTCCTGACTCTTGGAACAGGCGGAGTTTCGATATTTGCGGTGCAGCTTGCCAAAGCCGTGGGAGCGACCATGATCTCAACGACGTCCAGTGCGGAAAAGGCCGACTGGCTGAAGGAATTGGGGGTGGAGCATATTGTAAATTACAGGGATATTCCGAGCTGGGGCCGCTACATCAAAGATGACATCACCGGTGGAACAGGCGTGGATTGTGTCGTTGAAGTCGGTGGTCCTGCGACGATCAATCAGTCTCTCGATGCTGTTCGGTGGGGTGGAGAGGTTGTGCTGGTCGGGTTTCTAAGTAGTAACAATCCGGAAATTGACTACTTCCATCTCAATAGCAACGGTGCAGTCGTCCGTTCTGTAGCTGTGGGTGACAGACCGATGTTGGAAGACCTCGTCCGTGCATGGACCGCGTCCGGCGTAAAGCCTGTGATCGACAGTGTGTTTCCCTTTGCTCGGGCAAGGGAGGCATTTGAACATCTCATGACTGGCAGCCATGTCGGGAAAATCGTCATTACCCTCTCGGACTGACCCTCGCGATGATGGTTCTGTCATATCGCTCCAACAGCATAGCGACTGTCCTGGCATGATTTTGGTAGTCGGGCGAGCCCGGTTCCGTCTTTGGATAAGCCGCAAGCGGACCTTCCGTTTACCCCCCCCCAACTCGGTCATAGACCCAGTCCCCGTTTGCGCGCGAACGACCAGTCGATACCCCCATCGCCACGCATGATGCCCGACACCTCCCGCCCTCGCTGTTTTTCCAGAGACGGCGACCAGGGCACCAGCTCAAAGCCCAGCCCGTCATCGATCATCGCGAACCGGCCCGACGCCAGGTTGAAACGCTGGCGATAGGTGCCGGTAACGGGATCGCCCTCTCCGCTCCATCGCAACGGCATCCCTGATGTCACGGCGAGGCTCCGGCCCAGCGTTTCCAGCTCCCGCTGACGCAGCGTGGCGATCAGGTTCCTAGCATAGCGGATACCCCCGCCGTCGCGACTGGCCAGCCCTTGCTCCACCAGATGGTCCATCCGCTTTTCCATCGCCTCTTTGACATCGGCGCCGAACCCAGTGGACGCCAGAGTAAGAGGTTCCCGCGCGATGGCCTGCCGGTCGAGCCAGGTAGCGCCCCCCGCCGTCACCTGCCGCTCCAGCGTGACGTCCGAACGCACGGCCAGAGCGACCCGGTTACGTCCCTGTTTGTCGGTAAAACGCCGCAATTCCACGATCGAACCGACCGATCCATCGCCAGCGGCGTCGAGGTGCGGCAGACGGACATGATGCGTGCGTCCGTCAATTCCGTCGACGACGGCATAGGCCGTGCCACGTAGCTCATCGTCGAGGCCACGATCGACCAGCCGACCGATGACGGGATCGGTGGTATCCTCGGCGGCCATTACCCAGGATGACGCGGTGCGGTCGATCCTCTGTTCCGCCAGCCCCCGATGGATCCGTTTGATGATGTCGTTGCGCTCGCTGATCTCCCTCAACGTCGCCTCCGCGCTCTCGTCCATCCGCCAGCGATCCGGCCCGACCTGGTGCGCCAGTCCCATCGTTTCCAGACGGCGCAGGCGAGCCAGCTTCACCGTGGCGAAAGCATCCGGCTTGTCGCCGGGCACGCGCCCGAAATCGATTACACCATTCTCCCCCGCATCCTTTTGAAGCTGACGGTCGAGCTGAGTCCAGCGGTCAGCGTTCACCTGTCGTTCAACCGCCTGGTGGATATCATGATCCGTGCGCGGTCCGAGTTCCAGCGTCACCAGATCCTGGGCTCGGGCGCGCATGCCCTCGCGGATGTAATCGCGTGCGATCACTAGGTCGGAACCGTCCTCGACGACGCCCCGGACGATAACGTGCAGATGCGGGTGTGCGGTGTTCCAGTGACCGACGGCGACCCAGTCGAGTTTCGTGCCGAGATCAGATTCCATCTGCCCCATCAGATCCCGCGCGAAGGCCCGCAGGTCCGACATCTCCGGCGCATCCTCGGGCGAGATGATAAAGCGGAAATGATGGCGGTCCTCATCGCAGCGTTCCGCGAAGTCCGAAGCGCGGATGTTATCGCTATCCTTCCCGAACAGATGTGCATCCTCTCCGTCCCGCGTCACGCCCTCTCGACGCAGGTAACGGAGGTGTGCCGCCAGTGGCGTGGCACGCGGCGCGTGTCGCACGACGCGGGCCTTGATCACGACGCCCCGTGAACGGCTAGTCAGCAGGCGATTGGCGGCATGGGCGCCGGCCCTCCCACGCCCGAAGGTAGAGCGACGCCCGGCATTGATTTTCCCCACGCGGGAGACCCTGCCACCGGCCCGCTGCACCGACGCCAGCACCTGCGTCACGAAAGGCCGCGCCTGCCGGGCGCGGGTGGAGCGGATGCGCCCTAGCCGAACCCGGAATTCTTCATCTCTGTTCATGAAAAATGTCCTGCACCACGCAAAAAATCGCGCCAGATCAAAGAGATAACACCTTGTCGCGAGGTGCGGGAAATCCACGCACCTCGCGACAAGAGTTCAAAAACCCCGGAAAACAGCCCCCCAACCGGGCCGCGATGTGCGGCCTTTTATCCAGCCCTAACTTTTTCACTCCTTTTCCGGAGTTTTCGTGATTCACTTCCTCTGCTCCGACCCCTGTGTCGAACCCACTCCGGGCATGCTGCGGACATGACCTGCGAAGAGCGCGGACGGAGTGAAACTCCCCCGCCCGGATCGGCTTAAAAAAATTCCTTGAGAGGACGATGGAAACGCACTTTCATTGCCGGAAATGAAGAGCGTGGCAGCGGTCCGGTCACGCGCCGGAGCGATGGAAAACGGGATAGAAAATTGCACGCTGAACGACGAGTTATCGATCAGCCGGGCGACAGACGCGACATAGGAAACCGTCTCGGCAGGCAAAGGTCGACCAGTCGCCAGATGATCGTCATAACGACCGGGACCGGCGTTGTAGGCAGCGAGAAATCCTGCATCGCCGTAGCGGTCGTGCAGCCATCGCAGATAGGCTGCACCAGCCGCAATATTGTCGTGCGGATCGAAAGGATCGGCCCCCAGATTGAGCGTTCGCCGGACATCCTTCCATGTGTCCGGCATGAGTTGCATCAGCCCCATCGCACCGGCGCCGGAGACCGCGTGCCGATCGCCAGCACTTTCGGCACGGAGGACTGCCCGCACCCACGCTGGCGGGATCGCGTTCCGTTCCGCCGCCTGACGCACCAGATCGTCGAAATCCTGCGCGTGGGCGATGGTCGGCGAGAGCGTTAGCGCGAGCACGGCCAGCACGCCGGCGGACATAAAAAACCGGGCGCTCATTCCCGGCCTCCTGGGCGTTTTGCAGGCCGGTTCCAGACCAGTTGCCACTCGCGGCCACCACGTCCGGCCTGGAACAGTGTGGCGCGGATCGGCTGCATGAAAGTGGGATCGTCCAGGAGCACAGAAACATACTCGCCGGCACGTTCCCCGGTGCGTTTCCATCCCGCGCCCAGCTCGGGGCCAGTATCCCCGTCACCCAGGTGAATACGATAATCCGGAGCATGCTCCGCGCCATTGTTTTCCGCTGGCACGAAGGTCAGTTCAGCATCCAGCGACAGGGTGCGCACGCGTCCGGCAAAACCATCAGCGGTGCGGGTGAAAAATCCGATCTGGCTCATGGGAAAAATCCTTTCAGACAGAGTGGGAATGACGGAAAATCCGACGACCACGTCACCGTCATTGGATGGGCGGTTCGCTCTCTTTCGCGGGCAGCATGGGCGGAGCCAGAAGCAGTCCCTTCCGCGCGGGATCATCCGGTTCCGGGAGGGGATCGAAATGCGGCGGCGGCTCCGCCTCTCCCGTCCTGACATGCACCGGCACGGCGCGTCCGATGACGGTGTCCATCGGCAGGACACCGAAATACCGCCCGTCCAGACTGGTTGGCACGGCAGCGTTCATGACGAAGACCTGCCCCGGCCCGAGACGTTGACAGCCCTGCCAGACCGGCAGCACCCGGCCCCGATGGTCGATGGGTTTCGCATCACCGACGGCCTTTCCGTCGATGGTGACATGCGCGCCGTTACGGCAGACACTCTGCCCCGCCAGTGCTGCCACAGGCTTTAGCAGCGGCACGCCGAAAGGCAGGTAGCCGCGTGTCGCCAGCAGCGTCGCCTCGCGCTCCGGCAGGCGGATGGCGACGATGTCACCTACGCGCACCGGGACCGTGGGCTGGATGCGATACAGCCCGACCGGAACACTCGCCGTTTCGTTCCAGACCCAGCGTGGCGCGGGATGAAACGCCAGCGAGGCACCGACGCCGAGCACGGCGAAATACGTGGTGAAAAACCAGCCGCGCCGGGTCATGACGCCGCCCTCCGGCGCAGCCACGCCTCGTGGCGCTCTGACGTGTAGGGACGCGGCTCCTGCGCCGCCGTGAGCCGGTGATGCAGATGCCGCCAGTGATCGGGACAGGCGGCGACAGGATCGATCCCCAACGCCTCCACGCCGTCGATAGCCTCCAGCACCCGGCGCACTTTTGGCCAGCCGCTCTGGCGCAGCAGGCTCTCGCCGCCGGGACGAACAAAGGGCACGGTCTGGCATGCTTCCTGCGCCCCGACGGCGCGCACGATGTCGATGCAGGACACGACGGTCCCGAAATCGTTCGCGGCCCAGCGGATGAACGCGAACACGCTGTTCGGCGTGAAGCTCATGAGCCTGCGCCGACGGTCGAGAATGCGATCCTCGACGGGACGGCCGAAGCGGACCCAGTGCTCGATGTGCTTCTCGATCCAGGTCAGTTCGACCGTGGTGAGGACAACGTCGTCCGGCCGGAAAGAGCGCGCGGTCATGGGACACCGACCATGCGATCCGCGACCGCTTCCCGAGCCTTTTCTCCATACCCCGACCGGGCAGCCGGAAGGGAAACCGAAAGACCGGAATCCCCTACATAATAAGTTATTATATTAGTTATATAAGTTACGGGACTGATTCCGCTTTTGAAAACAATACATTGCGACGTTTTCTGCACCGTCAGCAACGGTATTTCCGCACCGTGAGCAATGGTATGATCCGCATCCTGACCAACGGTAGAATTCACACGGTTATCCACAGAACCGGTGGGTAATACCGTTGGGGAGATACGCAGGACTGGCTGTTTTCCGCCATAAATGACCTTGCAGTCGTAACCTGGGACGACCTGGCGACGGGCAATGCCGGCGACGTCGATCACGAAATTCCGCCAGGGAGAAAGGGTGCCGGACCGGGCATGAAGATCACGAAGATCGAAACGCCACCCGTCTTTCTGCCGACCGGCATGGCGTCGGGCCAGACGGTAAAGCCACCGCTCCAGGCCGCCATAAAGCCGGAAATAGGCGGGATCGACGCTCAGGACATGGGAGCGATCACAGGCCATCTCCATGAGCCAGTCCGGTAGGGTCAGGGCTACCCCGTCCTCACGGGAAATCCGGACGTCACTGATCCAGGCGAACGGCTTCTCGCGCCACTCCGGCCCCTGCCGCAGGCTGGTGGTGACGCGCGTTTCCGCCAGACGCGCGAGGGCGCCATAAAGCCGGCGATACTGGTGGGTGCCGTCAGCCCATCCCAGATCCTGGAACAGCCGCCACGGGGTAAAGCGCACATGGCGCGACACCCACAGATCGTGGTTGAGGGCATCGACGATCTGGCCGGTCAGCCAGAGCAGGACATCGGCGTCCCGGATGGTCGCCATGCCCAGAGGAGCCGAGGCTTCGACAACGATCTCCATCTGACGCGAACGGTAGCGAAGGGGTTCAAGGCGCGCTATGTGCCCCAGCGCGAAGAACGGACGTCCCATCAGATCGCGAATATCGCGGGGCCGTGCCGACCCCGTGACCATGAAGCGGCGATCGGGCCGACGCCAGCTATCGGCGGCCGGCATCATCGTCCGGCACTCCGCTGCGCCTTGCGAGCCCTGGCCTGCAAACGGATGATATAGGCGCGGGGATCGGACGGCATCGGGATGCCGCCACCGTCACCCGTGGAAAGCCGGACGTTCAGATCGGCCCAGGCGCAGAGGTCTTCCACGGCATAGACGATCCGGCCGCCAAGCTGGCGGTAGAGCGGACCGGTGCCGCAACTCCGGTGTTTTTCAAGGGTACGGATGGACAGGCCAACGAAATTGGCTGCGTCCGGGGTGCGCAGATAGCGCGGTGGCAGTGTCGGCTGGACACGCATGGAGTCTTCCTCCCGTTGGAGCGGGCCGCGTGCGGAATGTCGCGGCTCATGAGAGGACGCTGCCGGAGAATGAGCTGTGGGGAGGGATGACAAAGTTCAGGCCGCCAGACTGTCACCCCCCTGCTTCAGCCCCTGAAGGAGGGGGGGGTGGCCGCCGTTCTGGTAGAACGCGGCACCGTCGAGATCGCGGTAGAAAGCCCGGTGCCATGAACTGGCACGCCATTCATTGCGAGACAGGTGCAGGATGCGCTCGCCGTAGATGCCGGCTGCGATCCCGCGTGTCGCCACGCCCATGCGCCGGCCTTCTGCGATGCAGAGCATGCGAACCTGACGGAGTTTCTGTTGTGGACTCAGGTGCAAGGTGGAGGGAAGAGGACCGGGCGCCTGGCCGGCAAGCAGGCGGCCGAAGCGCGCGATGCAGGCCAGACGGGTCGTGAGGTGCCTATCATCGATGATGAACCAGGTTCCTGGTGCATCGGGCTGCCGATCGACGACTATGACAATGCGCAGCGGACCCGCTGCGCTGTCCAGCACGAGATGGATACCATCGGGACCATCGTGTCGTACACGGACATACGGTGCCAGCCGAAGCAGAATGTCACCCCCATCGCCACGCACGGCGACCTCCGGCGCGATGTCCGGATCCCAGAACGCGGGAGCAAGCCAGGCGGGGAGATCAGGATCAACAGGGAAAACGCAACCCCCAGCGACGGGCGAAAGCACGCCATGCCTCGGCGTCAGTCTTGCCCGTCGTCATGGTTGTTGCATGGTCGCGCCGGTAGGCCGGGTTGTGCCGCAGCCATTCCTGGGCGAGACCGGCAGGGTCGAGCCCGGCGTAGGCGCGACGAAGGGGTGCGGCATCCCACGGCCGGATTGTCGGCACGCCCTCCTCCCCCGATATGTCATAGATTCGAGCCAGTATCCGGTGCAGGACCGAAACGGGTAGTCCCGAAGACTCAGGAAGGTGATCCCGAAAATATCCTGTGGGCTCGTGATTATTTCTATATCGGGGGTAGATGCACGCCAGACGGGCCGGAAACGTCGGTTTCCGCGACATCATGTGATGCCCATAGCGCATCACGGGAGAAGGCGTTTGACGTTCCGTGTATTATAATACGTAGCGCGATAATACACAAATCGTTCCTATCCTGCGGATGGACATCCGAGGACTTTTCGGCGCGAACGTGAGGCGCCTGCGACGCGCCGCCGGTCTCAGCCAGGAGGCTCTGGCGGAACGGATGGGCGTGGACCGCGCCTATATCAGCTGGATCGAGACCGGGCGCCAGAACGCGACGCTGCTCTCGCTGTGGCATGCGTCGCAGGCGCTGGGCGTGCGGCCGGCGGCGTTACTGGATGAAAGCCACGTTGTCGCGACAGAAGCGGCACCGACCGGCGGGAAGCCATAACCCGCCGGTGAAGAAAGCCCTTCCCGGCTGCGCCGGGAAGGGCCAGTGTGGGGTGGTCAGTCCCCGTTACGCGGGCGCTGGCGGCTCCAGACCAGGTTGTAGGCGCCATCTTCCTCTTCGAAGAGGCTGGCGAAGATCGGACCGGGAAGGGTCGGATCGTCCAGCTTCACGCTGAGATATTCGCGCCAGTCCGTGGTGTGCTTGATCCAGGCGGCCCCGGCTTCGAGTTTGCCGATCTGGACCCGGAAGTTGGGAACATTGTCGCTGGCCCGGTTGGCTTCGGGCACGAAGCGGATACCCCGGATTTTCTGTGTCAGGGTGACGATTTCGCCTTCGTACCCCTCGCCGACCTTTTTGAAAGAACCGATGATCATTGTCCTGTCTCCTGGCTTGTATCGGGCCGCGACCACCACGGCCTCGATGGCCATTGTCAGCCCGGAGACGGCCGGCGGCGCACCTGCGTGCAGGCCGGAGCAACGCGGAGGACGGCAGGACCGCAACTTTGTTGATGCGCGAGGAATGGGCGCAGCCCAGGGGAAGAAAGTTGCGGGACGCCGTTGCGCCATAGCCGGGCGAGGCGAAGCCGGTCTTCGGGCAGATCGGCCATATCGAGAGGCCATGGTGTGCGGCGCCGTCAGCTCTATGGAGAGACAGGTCAGTCCGTCGTGTTCCATGACAGGGGCGCGGGTTGTCGGGGGAATATCCGTTTCCAGACAGAATACAGACCGAACAGTATCCGTCGCCGGGATAACCCACTGGCTGGCACCATGTTCCCTGTCCTTCCTGCTCGACAGACCGGACGTTGACGCCAGACCGCCAGTCACGCCGGCAGAACGACATGCGTTTTCCGCACCGAAGCTGGTCGCCGTTTTACTCCGGTTGGGACTGTGCCGGGCATCTCTCGCTGAAAGGAAGGCGCTGCCTATCCTGAACCCTGGTCCGCCCGTACTCGCGCAACGGGGACTGACCGCCCCACGCTGACCTTCTTGACCCGGTCGCGGATCAGGGATCCTGCCACCGGCAACTTACGCGGGCTGGATGGCACAGAGCCGTGTCCACGCCGCCCCGCCGACGCACAGCGCCCCGAAGGTCGCGAAAAGGTGGGCCGGGATAGTGCCCATATCGCCCACACCACTGAAACCCAGCGTCATGCCAAATCCCGCCAGCGCGGCTGGCAGGGCGAGCAGCGCGGACACGGAAACCCGCAGGGCGGGATCGCGCGAGGAGGCGAGGATCGCCTGACCGGTCGCCAGCACCACGATCCCGGCGGCGATGCCCGCGAGGATAGCATGGGCGCCGGACATCATGGCATGGTCGTAGAGCATGGTGCAGACCATCGCCGCCACGAACAGAGGCGCGGCATACACCGCGCAGAGAAACAGAAGCCAGCACAGGAAGCCGATACTGGCAAAGCCGAGGATAATACCGAGACCGAGCAGCATGGATCGCGTCCTTTCCTCGAGGGGGAACACCACACACATGCCGCAACGATTCAGGAATATCCATCAAATAGACGTGGGGTTTCTGGATCTGTTTTCACGATCAGGACAGCGCGCGGAGCGCACCGACTATGACCGAGGTGCCACCTGTTGGCGCCTTCCGCTCGCGCCGTGGACGCGGCGCGTTGCCCAGGTAGCGTTGCGGCCCCGGTACCAGAAATGCCGTCTTTCCGGCTAGGCCATTTGCGAGCCGGCCCCGCTGGCGAGCGCCGCACGCGCCGGGCAGCGGCGCGCCCCGCCGCCGGTCCATCGGGACCGGCGCGATTTTCCGGCCATTCGGTGAGGTGAAGAAGGGGGCAGCTTACGCCGCCACCCTCCCCGTCCCGTGCCAAGCCAGCCGGCGGATTGCCGTCGCGGCGTGGTCCGGGTCCAGTTCCATACCGAGCCAATCACGCCCCACATGCTGCGCCGCGACCAGCGACGAACCCGAGCCGGCGAACGGGTCCAGGACAAGCCCACTTACTGGGCAGAAGGCTTCCACCAAGGGAAGGAGTGCCGCCACCGGCTTTTGCGTCGGGTGCAGCTTGTTTCCCGAATAGGGCATGTCGATCACGTCCGGGATGGGCTTTGCGGGCAGTGTCACGTTGCCCTTGGCCAGCAGATAGGCGCTTTCGTGTTCATACCGGAGAAACCGGGAAGATGACGAATAGGACTTGCGAAAGACGATATGCCCGACCATGCGGAACCCCGCCGCCTTCCAGGCATCGGCGAATAAATCTATGCGGTTCCAGCCATAGAACGAAACGGCAAAGCCGCCCCATTTCAGCACACGGTGCATCTGGTTGAAGGCGGGCCGGAGCCAGCGCGCATTGTCGTCGTTGCGCACCTTCCGTCCGTCCCTGCCCTGATAATTCACAAGGTAAGGCGGGTCTGTCAGGATGAAATCCACCGAATTACGGGGGAGTGCGCGCATAAGCTGCACACTGTCGCCGTTGAGGATTGTGTTGCGGGAATCGGTTGCCGTGGTGGTGTTGCCGGTCATGGTCTTTGCCCTTTGTTCCGCGAGGAACAGCCCCCGCTGTTCCTCTGCCTCGCGGCGAGCAGCGGGGGTGCAAACGGAGTGACGGCTTCGCGGGGAACCGGCTGCACGGAGCGCAGCGAAGGAAGCTGGGCGGAAGACGTTGCGAAGTGCGCCGGGGGCAGCGCCCCAAGTCTTCTCTATTGTTTTAGGATCGTCAGTTCGATGACGTTTAAGTTTGTGCTACATTACATAACCCATTACGATTTAACGAAATTATTGCACAAATGCAGAATCTATTATCGGACCACCCACTGCCTGTGATCTATAAGGTTGAACATGGCTCTTTTCTCTCAAGATCAATTAGAAGCTATCGCGGATGCCCTAGGCGATACGACCGACGGCCTTTCAGGTTCTGAAATCCAACACCTCCTCGTATCCAGCAAGATGGTTGACCCCGGCCCACTGACGAAACGCATCCGCATCTACAATGCTTTCGTCGACTGTCAGAACCGTAAGCAAAATCGAACGAATGTTCTGGAGTTCATCCGCCTTGCGATGAAGCCAGCGCGTTACAGCCGTGAACCTCAACGATATGAGCCAATGAGAGCCTTGCTAAATCGGGCTCTGGCATTTTCTGGACTGGTGGTCGATCAGAGTGGCACGCTCACCACTACAGAAGCCGCTCAGACTTTGCCCGAAGCCCAACGTCGCGCACGAGAGCTGAGAGCTGACCTTGAAGGGCGAGGTCTGCACCCGGACGTGCTGGCATTTTGCCGAAGCGAACTTCTCGCCGACAATTATTTCCACGCGGTCCAGGAAGCCGTGAAAAGTGTCGCAGATAAAATGCGTAATCGTACTGGCCTGACGGACGACGGCGCAGTTCTGGTGGATCGTGTGCTTGGTGGCAACCCTCCCCTTCTAGCGATCAATACACGGGCGACTGCAAGCGAGCGTAGCGAACAGAGCGGATTTGCCAATTTGGTGCGCGGTACGTTCGGGATGTTCCGCAACCCCACCGCACACGAGGCACGGATCCACTGGTCCATGTCGAAGGAAGATGCAGAGGACCTGCTCACCATGGTTTCCCTGATTCATCGTCGTTTGGACACCGCGCATATGCCACCTAGAATTTAAGCTCTAAATGGCCCAACTTCCCCAACAGAAGAAGTATCGCCTCACAAAATACCGCGCGAATATTTATCTCTTGGCCGTTTGTTATGCCGACCACAATGGGTCGTAGATCTTTTGCGGATGGTAATGGCCAACAATATGGTCAGCAGAGATATCCACAGCAAGACTTAAAGCAGACCCTGCGCTGGAGTGTAGAGCATCCGAATTCAGCTCATCGACAAGCTCACAAAAAAGATGAGCGATGATTATCCCAGCGAATTCCTGCAACGTCGAGGCAGGTATGAACGCCATCGGTATATCGCAGACGAACATTGTCGGTCGCCCTATCCCTTTTAATAACCTCTTGGTCTCCCAAGTACTGGCCATGCGCATGCCCAAGCAATAAAGATATTCGCTGCCATAGATGAGATAGTGGCCGGAACCACCAGATCGTGTGATAAGACTGCGCTCGTTTGCGCAGAAGTAAAGATGGCCTTCCCGGCCGCCTGGTGTGTCACGCGCATGAAGGTCGTCGATAGCCTTCTGAAGCCGGTCCTCTGTCGCATCTAGCGACTGGCCATTAAGAAAAATTGATCGCGCACGATCCTCTATTTCTCCCGCCCTGAGAAAGCGCAATCCATGTTTATAGAAGGATGACAAATCGTTCGTTCTTGTCGCGTGCCCAACTCGGAAAGCACGATATTCTTGGCGTAAGCGACTGCCGAGTAGATCCTTCGTCTGACATATTTTGCCAGTAACATCGAAGATCAGGTCATCCAGCCAACTGAGATCGTCGGACGCAATCCATTCAGGAGACATTTGAACGAATGCCGCTTTCACATCAGCGGTAACGTAGTCACTCAGCAAATTCCATACACGCGCACGCCAAATGTCAACGAGAGGAAAGCAGAAAATATCCTCAGGTGGCAGCGACCGAAGCTTGAGGTCTTCCATAATTTCACGGTCCTCATGACCTGAGAACATTGGACCAGCCAACTCGCAAAAAGACCATTGGTAGTACATGTGTCCCTCCCCCATCTACCACAATATCAGGCGGTCCTAATCTTCCAAAATCATTTACGATGGACAGGCCAAAGCAGAAGGGGTTCAAATTTTCTCTCCGTGCCACCGCCATACACCAGTATTTGTACGACGCGCCTGTATCCGGGACTACCCATAACTACGATTCCGTACGCTGGAACACGCACAAGCGCGACTTTCCATATTGCGTATTTCCATTGAAATAACAGTCATCTGTCCGGATCGTGTGTCTGTTTTCCTTGCCTTGCGGTCGGAAGAGAGCGACGATGACGGACAGACCCAGCCAGTTCATTGCCCCGGCGTATCGGCTGCCCGAGCCCGAATTACGGCTCGTCCTGAGGCCCAATGCCCCCGACCCGCGCCTGGTAGCGCTGGTCCGCCTCATGGCCCGTCGTGCGGCACGGGACTGGTTCCGGTCGCAGCAACAGGAGCAGCGCCGCCGCTCCGGACCGTAAGGGATGCCTCGTCATGAAGGTCGCGCTCTACGCCCGCTATTCCTCCGATAACCAGCGCGATGCCTCGATCGCCGACCAGCTTCGGGTCTGCCGTACCCACGCGGAAAAACAGGGCTGGACCATCGTCGAGGAGTATACCGATCACGCCATCTCGGGCGCGTCTTTAATGCGGCCCGGCATCCAGGCGCTGATCGCGGACGCACAGCGCGGGCGCTTTGCGATCGTACTGGCCGAGGCGATGGACCGCCTTTCCCGCGACCAGGAGGACATCGCTGGCGTCTTCAAGCGCATGAACTATGCCGGTGTGCGGATCGTCACGCTCTCCGAGGGCGAAGTCTCCCACCTGCATGTCGGCCTCAAGGGCACGATGAACGCCCTGTTCCTGAAAGACCTGGCCGAGAAGACGCATCGCGGCCTGCGGGGGCGCGTGGAACTGGGCAAGTCCGGCGGCGGCAACGCCTATGGTTATGATGTCGTGCGTAAGCTCGACACCAATGGCGAGCCGATCCGGGGCGACCGGACCATCAACCCGCACGAGGCGGATGTGGTCCGTCGCATCTTCCGCGACTTCGCAGCTGGGCTGGGACCGCGCGCCATCGCCTTCCGCCTCAATGACGAAGGCATCCCTGCCCCTGGCAGCGGTGCCTGGGGCTTCTCGACGATCAACGGCAACCGGGCGCGCGGCACCGGTATCCTCAATAATGAGATGTACGTGGGGAGGCTGGTGTGGAACCGGCAGCGTTTCATCAAGGATCCCGATACCGGCAAGCGCCAGGGCCGCCCCAATCCGGAAGCCGAATGGGTGATTCAGGAGGTGCCGGACCTGCGAATCGTCGATCAGGAATTATGGGACGCGGTCAAGGCGCGGCAGGCCAGCGTCAGCGCCAGCCGCGACACACGTGACACGTCATCGCCCGATCATTTCCGTGAGAAACGTCGTCCCCGCTATTTGTTCTCCGGCCTGAGCAAATGTGGCTGCTGCGGTGGCGGGTATTCCATGATCTCCGGCGCACTTCTGGGCTGCTCGACGGCCCGCAACAAGGGCACCTGCGACAACCGGACCAATATGCGCCGCGAGGAACTGGAGCGGCGCGTTCTCGACGCCCTGCGTCACCATCTCATGGACCCGGACCTGTTCGCCGAGTTCTGCACCGCGTTCACCACCGAGATGAACCGGCTGCGCATGGAGGCGTCAGCCGACATCGGCGCAGCGGAATCAGAACTGAAGCGGGTTGAGCGCGACATCCAGCGGCTGATGGATCTCTACCTCTCGGAAGCCATCTCGATCGAAACGGTCAAGGAACGCGGATCAAAGCTCGAAGCCCGCAAGACAGAACTCAAGGACTTCCTCGCGACAACCGAGGCGCCCCCGCCCCTGCTCCATCCCCAGATGGCGGAATTCTACCACCGGCAGCTCGCGCGGCTGCATGACATGCTGCATTCCGAACTGGACGAGAAACGCCAGGAGGCGGCCGAGGTGATCCGCTCGCTGATCGAGGCAATCATCCTGACGCCATCCGACAAGGGACTGCAGATCGATGTCCGGGGCGATCTTGCCGGCATCCTGACGGTGGCGTCGGGCGGACAAACAAAAACCCCAGTCCGTTTCCGGACTGGGGTTCGTGATGCGTTGGCATCGCAAGTTCAGATGGTTGCGGGGGCAGGATTTGAACCTGCGGCCTTCAGGTTATGAGTTTGTAGGCAAGAGCTACGCCCTGCCACGAAATTC
>NZ_JAPIVJ010000016.1:0-63474 GCF_054182245.1 Komagataeibacter sp. NFXK3 | reverse complement strand
CCGCTGATCACCATACTGGCCAGTGGCTTCTGAAAGGCCACATCAACAGGCCTTACAGAAGACCGCACACGATCACACGTCAATATGGGTCAGAAAACTCTTGCATAACGGACGGCAACCACAGAAGAAATACGCGATCGTGTGCCTGACATATTCGGTCGAGCGGTCCCATGCCTGCGGCCCCACGCCTTCCACGGGGTAGACCGACATGCCAAGCCGGGCCTCGGGCTTCATGCCCGGCGCGGGGGCCATGGGCGGCAGGTCCAGCTTCGCCGCATCCCACAACAGGGCGGGCGAGGCGACGAAGGCCACGTCGCGCGTATTATCCATGTGGAAGCGCCATGTGCGGCTGCCTGCTGGCGGCGTGCGGACTGCCGCCTCCACATCCGCCTGGTCACGGATCATGACGCGCGTCCCGCTACGCCGGGCCTGGGCGAGGCGCTGCTGCTGCGCGGCCGAGAGCACCTGTGCCGGGTTGACCAGCGCGCCGGAACCCACGACCAGAAAACTGGCGGGAACCGTCACCGCGTAATCGAAACTGCCGTAATCGAGATAGAACTCATCGCCCACATAGGGCAGCGTGTCCCACCCGCGCACGTCATCAAACACCGCCATGCGGGGGTAGAACTGGGCAATTTCATAAATATCGCCGTTTTTCGAGGGGCTGACCGCCGTGCGCCCGCCCCATGCGCCCGGCATGGTATAATGCCACCGCACCCGCAACACCTGCATCCCGCCCGGCGCCAGCGGGTGCGGCAGGGTGATCTGCATGCGGGTATCGGAGATGAGCGGCGTCACCTCATGCGTAGCAGTGCCCTCCATCAGGGTCACCGACCCGATCTGCATCCCATCCGTATGCGGCGCGCCAGCGGGGCCGGACAGGGCGGCACGCCTGCTGTCGGCGCGGTACATGTTCTGGTCAAGCTGCATCCACAACACCGGCAGGCTGCTCGGGCTGTTGTTGTGGTAGGTGAGCGTTTCCTCGCCCGTAAGCTCATGGGTCGTGGGGTCGAGGGTGACGGCAATGCGGTAATCGGCCTGGTTTTTCCACGCCATCGGCCCCGGCGTGCCATCACCCGAGCGATAGGCACTGACCGGGGTTGGCATTGTGACCGGGCTGAAGATCTGGTTGGGGTCAGGCACCACACCCTGCGCCAGAACCGGCCGGGGCAACAGGCTGGCAAACATGCCACAGGCCATCAGGTAACAAAACCGCATCGCGTAAGGGGCTGACATTATGGGGCTTCTCCTTGGCACCCCGGAACGGGGAGCAGCATGCATTGCGGCGTTATGCGAAGCTTTTTGCAAAAAGCTTCGCCAAAAACTTCTTTCATGACCGGCAGCCTCTCAGTCCGGCAACGGATCAACCGATTCCACATGCTGCTCGACCACATCGCGGCTCAGCCACAGGTCACGCAGGGTCTTGCTGCTAAGGTAGGAGAGCTGGTCGGAATGATGGGGCGAGCCGGGCTGGCTGGAATTGCCGTAGCTCAGCAGTCCCTTCGCCTTCATGGGTGTTGAGAAACTGACAAGTGACACCCATGTCTCGCCATGCAGCGGCGTGCGCTCGCCATTTTTCATCGGGCCCCAGGTAATGGTGCGGAAAATGCCGGTATTGCCAAAGCCACCATTGCCCGGCAGGTCGACATTATTGATGTGAAAGCGCGATACATCGCCAAACGGGCGGTCGATTGCGCCATACAGCTTTCTGGTCTCGACTGCCGCCTGCGCCAGCAGGTTGAGCGCATGGGCGGGGTCACCCAGCCCCGAGGGCGTGCCGATCGGGTCATCAAGCGACCATTGCCGGGCAAACCCTTCCGAGCCTGCGAATTTGGGGCCCATGAACAGCCGCGCCCATGTCTCGAACAGCAGGGCGCCCCGGCTGGTGGCATCATCGGCGCCATCCCAGCCCTGCAGCACGTTTACGGCCGCCTTCACATCCGCGCGGCGGTCCTTGCGGGCAGCGGCGAGGAGTTCGGGCAGGATACGCTCGGCCAGCAGCGAATGGGTGTTGAGCTTGCGGGCCATGATATCGTCAAACGACATCTTCACCTCTCCCGCCAGCATGCGGGCCGACATCTGGGCGCGTAGCGTCATCGGGCCGGTCTGCGCCACATAGGCGGGATAGGCCTTGGGGTCGAGCAGACGCGGATAGGTGGCGAGCCATGGCGGGTCATTGGCATTCTGCACAAAGCCCGCAGGCGGGTCGATCACCTTGGGCAGATTGTCATAAGCAACAATGCCCTTGGGTATGTTATCCGACCGATCACCGGGAACAGTATTGTTCCAGTAATCGAAATCGCCACCATCATGTTTGGGCAGGATACCATTGTCGAGATACATGACGTGGCCGTCATGGTCGGCATAGACAATGTTGAACATGGGCACCTGCAGCTTCCTGAGCGCTGCCTGGAACTCACTGAAATTATGCGACCGCGCCATATCCCAGTACTGCCGGAGCATGCCGGGGCGATCGAGGCCTGCCACATACAGCGCAATGGGCGTGCCATCCGCCTCGTTAAAGACCGGCCCCTGTTTTGCATAACGCTGCACGAAGCTGTGGGTGGCCAGCGTGCCATCGGGCTGCCTTACCTTGTAGGACAGGGTGCGGGTGGTGAATTTCCTTTTTCTGCCATCCAGCCTGTAGCCATCGCCATCGGGTGTGAGCCTGTAGCGCACGGCGCCCAGAATGGTGTTGACGGTGTTGGTAAAGGCGACATCGGGGGTAAAGGCAAAGCGCAGCACCGGCAGGCCCACATGGGTTGCGCCGTAAATGCTGAAGCCGGGGCCATTCAGCTGCGCCTCATAATAGGTATAGAACGGCGTGCTCCACGGCAGATGCGGGTTGGCCAGCAGCACGGCATGCCCATCGGTGGTGCGCGAGGGCGCAATGGCCCAGGCATTCGACCCGCCCGCCCTGCGCTCGGGCGCATCGCCGAGCATTTTGCGCTCCTCGGCAATATAGACATAATTCATCAGCCGCAGGCCGTGGGCCACGACATCAACGCCACTGACCGGCAGGACGGCACGCACGTCATCGGCAATATCAGCGGGGTGGCGGGCCGCGTAATCGTTTATGCCTCGCGCGAACGCATCGAGATCCCTGCGAAAGCCCGGCGTCTGGCGGGCATAAAAGGTTCTGGCGCGCTCGTACACGCCATTGCCCCGCACCCAGCGATCCGATTCTTCCTCCGTCTTGCCCCAGTATTCGGCGGCCCGCCCGCGGGCGGTGCCATAAAGCTTCAATACGATATTGCCGTGGCTATGCGCCTGCGCCCAGCCAAAGCCGTAAAAGGCACCTGCCTCGGTTGTGGCGTAGATATGGGGCACGCCGAACGTGTCCCACAGGATTTCATCATGACCGGGCCCGGCCGCCTTGGCCGCGTGGCCTCCACCCGCCAGGGCCAGCCCCGCGCCAAGACACAGCCCCAACCGCCACTTCCGTGCCCATCGCATATGCTTCTCCCCCTGTCGCCACGGCATCACGCCCGATTTTGTCTGGCATTATAGATTGAATCCGAAACGATTTGCCAGAGACACGCCCGGAAAGGGGGAAAGCCCAACTGACGGAATGCAAGGAAAATAAAATTCTGGGTGTCGGCTTTTTTCAGGGCCTGGGGCGACCGCATCTGCCCGCACAGCGCGGCATAACCTTGCGCAAGAGCCTATTCCTGACGGATATGGTTAAGGTTTTTATACAAACCTTAATCGTGTCAGGAAAATCCGGTCTGTGGAAAAGGTTGGGCAGGATGAAGCGTGGGGATCTGGCTGGCGTGATCCTGGAATGTCTGCAGCTGCTGCCCGCCCCTTATGCCCAGTATTACGGGGTCGTGCCCCGCCCGCCATAGGCGGCCCCTGTCCGCCTTGGGTGAAATCGCTGCCCTCGCCCGCCCCCTGCCTGATCCGTCAGGAAGCCCTCAGCCGTCCTGCCCCAGAAGGCACGCAAAGCAACCCTCAATAAGCTTCTGGTGGTCGATGAGGACGACCACGGCGCTTCTCATGCCACCCGGCAGGTCCGCGACTATGCGCGAAGCTTGGAGCAACTCCTGCCGCAGGCCTGTAGCGAAGGGTCGGCCCTATTCCGCCTGCCAATCGTACTGGCGCTCCATCAGGCTGTCATGCAGCCTGACCCGGCCTATCTCGGGAGACACCCGACACCCTGCGCCGGGATGTGATCTGGATCGGCGGGACAGGGAATATCGCCTATTCGGCCTATAACCTGCCTCTCCCGACCAGGTGGCAGCCTGTCTGGAGGCCACCTTGGCGCGTGAGGCCTTTATCCGCTTCGGCAAGAGGCGGCATCCCGCTGGACTGAATTTCGGTGACTGCGCCAGCTCCGCTCTTGCTAAGGTCCACAATCTTCTCTGTCTGGCAGCAGTCAGACAGACCTTTCTTGATCACATACTGCGACTACCCACCGGACCATGCCCTTATTGTGGTAACCCTCTACCCCGCCTCCCAAAGCGGATTTTACAAAGTATTGATATTTTAATTGCCAAAAAAAATTCTGTAAGTTTTTAAATTTCCTTATTAAATAAATAATTTATTGATGCTCTCACGCATAATTTTAATTTACAAGAAAAATATATAGATGAAGTCAAAATGGAAATCATAATAAACGGCATAAAATATCTAACTTCATGCGTCGGATAAATGAAAAATAAAAATGACTGACATGATACAAAAAATATGGACATTAATATAGCGTTTTTTCTACCAAAACATGAAGATGAAAAAACAAAAATAATGGTATAAAATACAGGACTATATATATTCCCCATAAAAGATTTAAAAAATCTTTTCTGCCTATCAAATTCATAATAAACTGATTTATTATACATGTTTTTAATATAATCTATATTAGATATTTTTAAATTATCTGTTCTTCCAAATTCAAAAACTACCAGTTTTTCAGTCCATGCAGTATATAATTTCATGAAAACACAATATGCAAGATCTTTTGGAGCATAAATCATGAGATCAATTGTATCTTTAATAATTATTGACCGATTCCTAAACAAAGAACTATTACTTAAATCCTTACACCACATCGTCAAAGAGCATTCAGGGCTTATGAAGCCCACTGATTGATATGTTTCATTTATATGGACATTTTTCATTAAATTTTCACTTATATTATTTTTATTTTTTATTTCAGATATAACATATTGATTAAAAACTGATAATCCTATGTATGACTGGTCATATATATCGTGCTTGTTAAATTTTAAATTTGATATGAAAAATCCAGATAATATTATAAAAAAACATAGAATAATTTTTTTCATTGAGATCTTTTCATAAATCATGAATAATGCATGAATAAAAAGAGCCACAAAAACCATCTCAGGCCTTAACATCGTAGCCAAAACTGACAAAAAAGAAGATTTTATGAATTTATTTTTTAATATAAAATAAATTTCCAATATAAATAATGACGATACATATATGTGAGGTCCTTGCAAAATCAGCCAATCAACAATTGGCGTAAATGCACAAATGAACGAAAATATAAAAAACCCCAAAAAATTGTTTTTTTCGTCAAAAAACTTGAATGATGTATAAAAAAGCATAAAAGAAGATAATAATATAAATATCCCAACTTCTTTTGTTATTTTATAAATTGGTATCCTAAGTATAACATCCCATACAGGCCACTGATTGAAATAATCTTTTGGAAAATGGAAAAATATTCCATTACTATTTGACATTTCGTCAACCCAATTCAACTGCCATATTATATCATAATAAAAAGCTCCAGGATAATATTTCATTGAAATAAATATAGAGATCAAAATGCACGTGATGAAAATTTTGTATTTATTTATAACTTCAATATTATTCATTTCACTTCTCTTTTATACTTTACGCATATCGCATGCAATCTCTTCCGCAATTTTATAAATGTTGCATACCTTACACAAGTGGAAACATAATGATCTTATAAAGATATACCTATTTAATCATCCCTTTTGGAGGTTGAATAATCTATTATTAAATTTCATTAGAAAATAAATGGCCCGCAAATATTTCCGAGCAGAGAACATTGAACTGCGGTTCCGGCTTCCCAAACATTCCAGCCGACTGGCCCCGTTTGCTAGCAGGCTGAGGGAATGACTGATCCTGAAAGCCGCCAGATCACGCAAGAACCGGCACGCGACGCGCTTCTGGTCAACGGTCGATCAGTTCAATGCGCACGAACAGGAAAATACCGCCAGCCAGGCCGGACAGATTGCCGACAGGCTGCTCCGTCTGGATCTCGTGATCCTTGATGAACTCGGTTATCTCCCCTTCAGCGCATCTGGGGCACCCTGCTGTTCCATCTGCCCTGCCGCCTCTATGAACGCACCAGTGTCGTCATCACAATTTCAGTGAATGGGAAACGTCTTTAGTAACCTGAAGATGACGACGGCGCGCCTCGATCGGCTGACCCATCCCTGTCATATCCTCGAGGCAGGAAATGACAGCTACAGGTTTCACGCCAGTACTGCCGCGCCAAAAAACAGAAAGGACAGGTCTCCTTTTTGACCGTCCGCCTCACCATGACAGGGATAGCATCCAGCCGGGTCAATTCTCAGTGAAAATCAATAATCAGTTCAATAAGCTTATTCCCTTCGATTCCAATAAAGAATTTGTAGAAAATATATTATCTATGTATTTTTCAAATGTCTGATAATCCTGATCTGCTTTTGATGAGCGGATAAGCACATATGTTCCTGCATTTCGTGCAGCCAGGCCATCACGTTCTGGCCGATCACCTATTAAGAGCGTAGTAGTCGGCTTAGCACCAGCCTTGGCAATAAGGTTGAACAGGCCCTGAGGATCTGGTTTCAGCCGTGGTGTATCTTCATCACCCGCACAGGCAATATAGTCTGCACGCAAACCCAAGGCTGCAATTTTGGCCTTAGCAGGATAATCAGAAAAAATGCCGATTCGTTTACCGCATGCCTGAAGACGGGCAAACAGTTCCACAACACCTGCATACCGGCATTTTGCCAGATAGCGCAACGGACGTTCATGAATCCATTCAGTTACGGTATCGCGCACCTGTTGTTCGCTACACCCTGTCTTCTTGACAGTTTCTGTTATGAGAAACGGTTCAAAATTGTGAGGGATATGAGTGGCTTCCTCGCGCATCTCGCGATAGACTTTCAGAATACGAATGAAAGTCATTTGCCGCGTTATCAACAACTCTGCCAGAATTTCACGAATCATAAATAATCGCAATTTTTTTTGATTGTATAAAGTGCCGTCCACATCGAAACAGACAAGATCAATATCGTTCCATTTAGAATGATCGAAATGCATGTTCATAATTTACTTAAATGTGATGAAATGCTGTTCCGAGAATACAGATATCTGCGGAATATTTACATACGTACAGAACAGGAATGCCCCACCCACAAAGGTGACGAGGCCCACCAATCGCATATCGTGAAAAAGATTTTCAGGATTCTGGGCTGCAGAACCCGGACGGGAAGAAATAACTAGATAATAGGTAAACAGGGCGATCAGCGGCGGCATGACCAGTATATATTCAATCCTGTATTTTATGAAAAATATAGCGAGAAAAAAAGATGAAATCATTGCATAGAAAAAGCAGGAAGCATTAAGAGACGTTTCTGTATACCCGGCAAAACTTGCGCGATAGGATACGAGGAGGCTCTTGCCATGCTCGCCAACAATTTCGAGATATTCGGAATAACGCTTGGCTGCCATGAGAAAAGCGCCGCCAAACCAGTAAGCTAAAATAATGGAAGCCGGTGGTAATGTCGTGGGGTCAATCATGGACCAACCGATCATTAAACGCAGGGGATTGTTGATGGATTCAGAAATTACGTCCAGATAGGCTTTATCTTTCGTACGTAATGGCGGAACATTATAAAAAATTCCCTGAGCAGCAAATACAACAGCAATCCCAAACATGGTCAGACTGGAAGCGAGAGACGCACCAAAACCGACGATAATCAAAATCAGCCATTCACATAAAATAATTTTACCATTCAATTCATACTGGACCGCGCTGCGCTGACTTTTGACCGGATGGTATTTATCAAAATTACGATCCAGATATTCATTTATAACATAATTTGCGGAAGCAATCGTAATCGCTGTAATCAAACCCAATACGCAATTGAGAAGAATGTGCTCTGAATGAGAGCCACACAATAGATAAGCCAGAACAATACCTGGAAGTATAAAGACCTGCTTCGTAACATGGTCAAGTCTAGAAATGGCGATATATTCACGAATAGAAGCCTTCTTACTTCCTAAAATATTTTCACTATCGTAAACTTTAGAAGTCATTGCGGTTACGCATCGTCATTGCGGTTACGCATCCTAGTTCCGGAAATAATTTTCTTTTACCATGAAAATTTCAGATTTTATAGATCATTTTGACACAATTATCACAAAATAGACACGTTTCCAGCGTTAGCCTGTTAATTTTTTAAACATCCGCTATCACATCAGTACCTGTAGGCCTATTTGGGATAGGCGACTTCGGAATCGTGCTTCTCTAGCGGGATAACAGAACGAGATCTGCAGTTCCTGCCAGGACCATGCCTGATCACAAAAAACAGACTACATCATACTCTTTACAAACAGCTATGCGGCCCGTTCTATCATTCAAGTTCTAACAGACCCTAGAGGGTGTCATGTACTTTCGTGCGTGATTGGTGCCGTAATGAGGGATGACACCTGCACGTAAACCATATCTCTCTGATATATCAGACGGTCTGTGCTTGTCCCGTGATGCGTGAAGATGCGGAACAACAGCCTCCTGCATTGCGCGAACGGTTCAATGGGTTGCGCTCCATGATCCGCTACGGAATTGCCTGGCGCGCCATGCCGAATGACCTTCCACCGTGGTCGGCGGTCTACCAGCAATTCCGTTGCCGGATGGAGGCAGGCTGTTTTGATGCGCTGGGGCACCTGCTGGCCCTGCATATCACACCAGCCAGTGTCGGGATGATCGCGTCGAGGTGGGACGTCTTGTGGCCGCTGTGCAGGATGCGACGGACGAGAGCGTTGAACTGGCTTATGTCAATCAGGGATATACCAGCGAGAAGCCTGCCAGAACCGATCGACATTCAGGATTTTCTTTTTGTGGAGATGTTCAATTCAACCATTGTTTGCGCCCATCAGCAGGCTGCGATATCAAGCCTGCCCTGTGATCTGCATGAAAGGCCCGTTCGGCTTCGGCGGGAGGCCTGTAGCCGATTGGCGCCAGCAGGCGTTGGTTAACGCACTTGAGGGTTTCCCATGCGACCTGCGCCATGGATTTCCATGGCCCCAGATGATGGATGACCTCGGTCTTGTATAAACCGTTGATGGTCTCCGCCAGTGCATTGTCGTAGCTGTCACCAACCGTGCCGACCGAGGCGTCGATGTCAGCCAGCGCCAGGCGTTCGGTATATCGGATCGACAGGTATTGTGATCCACGATCCGAATAATGGATCAGCGCCTTGTTTCCCGCGGGCTTTCGTTGCCAGATGGCCTGTTCAAGGGCATCGAGCACGAACTGGGAGGTCATGGAAGTCGAGACTTTCCAGCTCACGATCCTGCGGGCGAACACATCGATGACGAACGCCACATAGACCATGCCATTCCAGGTCTGGACATAGGTAAAGTCCAAGACCCAGAGCTGGTTGAGGCTCTCGGCCCGGAACTGCCGGTTGACCCTGTCATCGGGACAGGGGCACGCCGTATCCGGACGGGTCGTGATGACCTTCCGGCCCCGGATTACACCCTTCAGACCCATCTGCCGCATCAGGCGCTCAACAGTGCAGCGCGCAACCTGTCGTCCTTCACGCTGCAGGCTGTGCCAGACCTTGCGCGCACCATAAACAGCACGGTTGTCCCGCCAGATCCGGCAGATATGTTCCATCAGTTGCCTATCGCGCAGGGCATGCGGGCTGGCCCTGGCCAGATTTCTTGCCATGACCGCCTGCTGGTAAAACGTGGACGGGGCAATCGGCAGAACACGACAGATTGGTGCGACCCCGTAATCGGCACGGTAGGCTTCAATAAACGCGATCATTTGCGAAACGGGCGCTCGAGCGCTACCTGAGCAAAATAAGCCGAGGCCTTCTTGAGGATCTCATTGGCCTGACGCAGTTCACGGACCTCCCGCTCCAACGCCCTGATCCGTGCCGTCTCGGCCGTGGTCGGTCCCGGTTGCGCACCCGCATCCCGACGGGCCTGCTTCCACCAGTCGTGCAGGCTGTCGCCAAGGTTGCCACAAATCTCGCGACAGGTCGCCGAAAGGCTCGGTAATCCGATCGATATTATTCCAGAAAGCGCACGGCGCGCTCACGGAACTCAGGCGAATAACGCGATATCTTCTGCTTTCTACCATAGGGTCCATCCTCCGAGAGTGTTACTCTTCGGTAAACCCGGGCTGTTCACCCTGAATGTCGAGCGGTTCTTGCCCTTCATTCAGGGCAAGGGAGGAATATCACTCAGTTGGTGGCCATGACAATCTATCGTGTTAGAGCCTGAATCAGAAAGCGGTTTGATTGATTTTTCGCAGAACTCTGCGGATATGGGCAATCATCAACCACGCGTGGGATGACGAGATTGTTGCCTCGACATCCTTCGTGAGGCGACGGCAACGTCCGAGCCATGCAAAGCTACGCTCCACGATCCAGCGTTTGGGCAGGACGACGAAGCCTTCGGCCCGATCGCTACGTTTGACGATCTCGATCGTCCATCGGCCGAGTTCAGCCAGCGCACCACGCAACTTCTCGCCAGCATATCCCCCGTCACCGATCAGATGGCGAAGCCAGGGAAACAATGAGCGTATCCTGACCGCTACCAGCGGCGCACCATCACGATCCTGAATGTCGGCGGGATGTACAACAGCCGCCACGACATGACCCAGCGTGTCGGTCGCGATATGTCGCTTGCGTCCCTTGATCTTCTTGCCCGCGTCATAACCGCGTGGGCCGCCATTTTCAGCGGTTTTAACCGACTGGCTGTCGATAATGCCCACTGAAGGCGTGGCGTCTCGCCCGTCCTGCTCACGCGACAGGATCACGAGAATATGGTTCATGGCTTCCCATCGTCCCTCGCGGATCCAACGGTAGAAATAGCCCTGCACGGTCGTGAAAGCGGGAAAGTTACGAGGCAATTGTCGCCACTGGCAACCCGTAGTGACGATATAGAGGATCGCCTCCATGACCCGGCGCAAATCCGTACGTCGTGGTCTCCCCAGTCGTTTCCTCTCGGGCATCAAAGGCGCAATCAGCGCCCACTCCGCATCGCGAAGGTCGCTTGCATACTCCAGGTCGTCCCTTTGATACTGCGCTCGGGTGATTTCAGTCCAGGCCATCTTGATCTCATCAGGTTATCGCAAACCCATGAATCATAACCCGCTGAAATCACTCAACTCATTTTCGGTCAGACACTTAGATACATCGTAATCAGGTATGTTCAACCGATAGGCGATAAAACCTTGTTCCAGATAACCGTTGGGATAACGAGCGATTTCTGTTGACTGAGCTTTCAACTCCCGCTTTTGCTCTTCTGAAAAAGTAAATACAGCATGCCCGTATGAATATTTTCTATAGTTAACATCTTGAACATTATCCATTATATTAGAAATTATTTTTTCGTTTGGACTATAGTCATTTATAATGAGAACTATAGAAGGAGTATGCGTGCAAATTGAATTCCTTTTTGATTCTTTAATAATATCTTCCATAGAATAATTTAGACGTCCGTTACTGCTATACGGAACAACACGATCAAATTTTCTTTGCATCATGATGTAAAGGCCATTATTTATATAATAAGGCATGCTTTCAATTATAGCGTCATCTGACGCTATAATTGTAGCATCTGACAAGTCAGGCGTATTTATAACCAATTTGGCAAATTCTCTAGCCCTAGAATTTGGCGTCTGGATTTCATGAAACTCCAAACTTACAGACGGTAAAATTTGCACAAAAAGCATAAATGAAAGAGAAAATACTCCAAATTTATTCAAATAATTTATTGTATTCTTGTTATTTTTTCGATAAATCCAAAAAAGAGCGAAAATAAAGACGATCCATAATGATTGATGACGATATCCACCAAAATAAACTATTGTGAAAAAAGAAACAAACGCAATATGAGTTACGAGCGCAACAGAAAATAGTAATACATCTCCCCAAAGTGAGAAAATACATGAAAAGACAGAAATTATAGAAATATACTTTAATAATGTAAAAATTTTATGCGAAATGTAGCCAGTTCCAAATATATTATAAAAACATCCCTCAAAAGGAGAAATCGTTATTTCATCCAGAAAATTTATTTTTGAATAATGCTTTATATTGCTTATTGATGGTTGTGCAGCGAGATCATCATACCGAGGAGGATAGATGGTTAACACACAAGCAATAAATCCAGCACAACCCATAGTGGCTGCGGGTAAAATTTTACGAACATTTTCATTAAAGGACCATCTATTTTCCCTCCATACACACAAAGGCCACATGAAAGAAAATAAAATTGAAATAATTGCAGAATGCACATTTGTATTTGCTAGAAAAAAAAGTGTAGGTCCAGTTAATTTATAGCGATAATTTTCTGAGGAAAATACCATTGCTAAAACAATCATTAGCAACATACTTATTCCATAATTTCTTGCCATGACTGTATATTCATACAAAGAAAAGTAACCAAAAATAAACGCTATATTTGTAATAATTCCAAATGGTGAAAAAAACAAAACGAGAAAAACTGCCAAAAAAGATATAATAAACGATGATACTGGTAGCACTTTATAAGTGTGGAAAATTAAATATCCTAACTTTTGAATCAAATATGATACGGCGGGGTGAGCATTACCAATAATATGTATGCTATTTGTTGCATTAATGGCAATCATGAAATTTCTAACTTCATCTCGCCACATAGAATGGTAATTAATCGCACAACATGTAATAATTACCCATATTATTAACATCGTTAATTTAAATAACTTGTTGTTTTTGAAATATTTATCTATAAATTCCATCTGCACCATATCCTAATCTGTAATTTTTTAATGATACCATCATGTTGTAATTCACCAGCTTTCAGAAAAAGATGGAGTGAATATTGACATGAATTGGCCTTACATGATGCGAACATAGCCGAAAAACACTGCAATATCCATAAGATATGCCAAATTAGCATTTGAATGACCCCAGAGCGTCAGCTCATAAACACCGGCACCAGCTTCTCGCTGCGACGCTTTACAACGGCGAGATGGTTTTCGGGACGCTTGTCGTATCGGGTTGCGATGCCTCGGGGACTGTCTGATCCTGTTGAAGAAGCGTTCCACGAGGCTCCTTGCGGACAGACCCAGCGTGAGAAGGTAAAGCTTCCCTAGCGATTGGTCTTTGACGGGATGTTGGCCCAAGCCTTTGGGGCCGCTGCCTTGGTGCGACTGGCATTGCTGTCATATTCCCTGTCGGCCAGCAGGATGTCTCCCTTCCTCCCAGGCTATCGGTCAGCGCATCAGCCTCGATGCAACCGGCGACTTGGCTACCTATCAGAAGAAGACTGGCGGGACGGCTTCCTGCGTCGACGAGAACATGGATCTTGCTGGTGAGGCCGCCGAGGAAACATCCCATGCCGCGATCATTTCCATCCCTTTTTTCTCGTGGCCGCGTGCTGATGCACGCGAACACAGGTCGAATCGATCATGCTGATGTCACCATCATAAGCGTCTAAAACGGCTTCACGAAGCCGATCGATCCCAGACGCGTGCTTTTCGCCAACGGACGAAACGATTGTAGCTGGTGGTCGGCGGCCCACAACATTCGGGGATTTCCGCCCAGGTCAAACCTGCCCGAAGGCACCAAAGAATGCCATTCAGCACACGGCGCTCATCGACGCGGGGAACGAACGCTACGCGGCTTGTTGGGCAGCGATGGCGGCAGGATCGACTATTCGCGGTCAGCGAGTTCGTAGCGGCAGCGCGTCATCAAGGCTCCCTCAGTCCGAAGTCTTCAATCGCGCGAGCCGCTAAACACCAACAATTTTTATAAGTTCGCGACCTAGTATCCGGTTAGCCCATAGCTGTTTATGATAAACCGGCATATGGTCGAAACCCTGTCGACACGGCTCAAGGAATTGCGGACTGTCATACCCGATATGAGAAAACAGCTGCATCCTTCCTCCCCGTCATCCTTATCGCTGCTACAGCAGCAGACTACATCAAGGTTTAACAGATCCTAGCGGGATGTCAGATAAGATTGTGGCGTAATGATATTGATGGAAGCAAAGGGTGCAGTCCACAAGCCACCTGAGCGGTGCCCATGGTTCTGGGCAGATGCTTACCTTGCTACGCGTTATTACGATTTGTATCTCTTCAATAAAAATAAGAAGGAGGCATTTGACTTACGACCGGCATCTTTGTGAGCAGCGACACGGGTCCGAGAACCTCTTCAAGAACATCAGAGACTGGCATCGTATCACAGCACATTATGATCGCAGCACCCACATACTTTTCTCAGCCGTCTGGCTCGCAGCGATTGTTATCTTCTGGAAGATATAAAAAGTCCTGTATCCAGAATATATTAATTATTTTTAAAAAAAACTCCTTTTAAACCCTAAATGCCCAAAATTTTGTACCAATAAAATTGATTATAGTTGTCACAATTATAGAAATACAATTTGCTATTCGCGCGTCCATACCTATGCTTTTTACTGAAAATTTTAGTACATACAAATTAACAAGCAAATATATAAAGTAAATAATTCCATACCTACAAAAATAACATGATTTATTATTAAAATTAACTTTATATGTCCATTTTTTGTTTAATGGAAACCCAACTGCAACCCCAGTCAAAAAACCGCATACTGAAGCCACTTGATATTGATGCCCACATTTCTCGAACAAAATAAGGAAAACTCCATAATTAACTATTGTTGAAATGCCACCAACTAATAAAAAACGAAATAAATGATCTACACTATTTCCAAAATTTTTCATTTAATTCATCTTTCAAAAAAATTAATAATTTCTACATCATATATTAAATTAGAGAATTTCAATCGAGATGTTTAGGCTGAATAACCTCCAGATTTCTAGACGCCCAAACTCCTGAAAATGAGAACAGAAAACGTTGATGGGGAAGTCCAATTTCAATCATGCGTTCAAGCGAAACGCAATGGCGCAGATTACCGAACGGGAACCTTCGGTAGCGGAAGTTTCGCAGCGGCTTGGGTCAGCACACACGCGCTGTTTGCGTGGAAGCGGCAATTCGCGAAGATGACATCAGGTGATACCGGCAGGAATGCAAAATGAAATACGCCTTCATTGCCGGACATCGCGATCATTCTGCAATTCGGGCAATATGCCTGCCATGATGGCGGCCAGGGCGGATATCGTGCAGATGACTGTACCAGTTGGGGCATTCAGACGCTTCACGTAAGCCTCCATAGCCACAGCAATCTGGCTGATTGGCCCAGCGATGATCCTGGCCATGATAATAGGTGCAAGACATCATAGGCGCCTCCCCTCCAGGACCCGCAGAGTGATTTCCGGACGTACCGACATCGCCCGATCTCCCCTGTTCTGGCTGTTCATTTTCTCCTGACCCCCGGCGTAAGTCTTGCCCGCAGGGTCATGGCCGCGATCATGCCGGAACGGCTCTCACGGAATGACCTGTCTTGTCGCTGCGCCCGCAATCCATCTTCTTTCCAAGGCACAGCGGTTCCATCTTCGCCCATTGGGCATCTGCAGTGCAAAGCGATCCATCCAGATTTTAACGCATATCAAGAGGTTTAAAAAAAACCAATTCCCAGCAGGCCCTCAAAAAGGCTTCACCAAAACCCTTTATGATCCGGTGGCCTTGCTTTCATTCCAGAAGGCCTGCTGCAGGGCCGCGGCCTCGGCTTCAAGCAGCGGGCCGATCACCTCCACCGGGCGCTGGCCTGCGGCAAACACCGTACGGCAGGGCAGGTCGAGGGTCGGGTTCTCGGGGTGGTTGCCCGTCATTTCCTTCAGGCTGTGCTCGCTCTGGCCAAAAACCACACGGCCAATGCCGCTCCAGTACACCGCACCCGCACACATTGCACACGGTTCGGCTGATGTGTACATGGTGTGCGACGCCAGCACGGCAGGCGGGAAGCGCTTCGAGGCCCGGGTGGCCAGCAGGCGCTCGGCATGGGCGGTCATGTCACCCCCTTCGGCGGTGTAGCCATTGCCCTGTTCCAGCACCACCTGCCCCTGCGCGTCGACCAGAATGCAGCCAAAAGGATGGTCACCCCCCTGCCGTGCCTGCTCGGCCATCGCAAAGGCGCGACGCAAAAAATGCGCGTGATCGAGATCGGGCGGCAGGTCGGTCATGGCAAATCCTTCATCATGCAGAATGCGCCTTGCCCGGCTGGCCGGGTTCGGCCCCCGCCGGCCTATTCCGGCAGGGGGTGCGCCATGTGCTGGCGCAGCGTCTGCATCTCATCATCAAGGTAGCCCACGATGTCGGTGCTGTCATATGCGCCATCAAACCGGGTGGCGGCGAGTTCGGCCCACATGGCGGCAATCTGCTCAAGCTGGTGGGCCAACTGGGTGGTGTAGCGGGCGACCCATGCGGGCTCATCGGGTGCGAATCGGGCATCGATATCAGCCTGCGTGCACCCGGCGGGCAGATAGGAATTTTGCATCTGTTTTCGTTCCGTGTGTGTGAATAAGATACACAAATGGATGGAAGGCGACGATGCGGACCTAAATGTTCTCATAAAGTTCTTGCCGTATGTGTGTTTTTTCAGCACATACTGTGCGTATGAAAAATATGCACAACATCACCACGGCACCCTCCCCTGCCCCGCCACGCCGCACGCGCCCGCCGCGTGTTGACTGGCCCAGCCTTGCCCCGCGCGTGGCCGCCCTGCGGGCACAGGGCTGCTCCACGCGCGAGACCGCCCGCAGGCTGAACATGAACATCAAGACCCTTGAGGCCCATCTGCGCCGCCACCGCATCCGCCATGCCATACCGATGGACCGCCCCGACCAGGTGCGCCGCACCTGCCTGAACTGCGACACCGCCTTTGTGGCCGATGGCCGCTTCCTGCGGCTGTGCCCGGAATGCCGGGCCATGTTCAGCTAACGGCGCTCACATTCCCGTGATGCCGGAACCGAAGCGACAATCACTCACTTAAGGATGCAATGACATCGCAACAGGATACCGGGCATGGATAGCGCCTTACGCAACCGCACGCAGACCCCCTCCAGCACGGAGCCAGCCCGCCTCCAGTTCCGCATTGCCCTGCGCCACTGCGCGCCGGCCCCCACCGCATCTGGCGCGCCTGCTGCCCGGCGGCGCCTGCGCTCCGTAGCCGCTATTGGCCTGGCCCTGATGGTGGCAGGCACGGGACTGAGTGGATGCAAGCGCCACCATGAGACAGCGGGCGAGAAAATCGATCATTTTGGCGACAAGATGCAGGATACCTTCGACCCGCCCAAAGGCCCCGGTGAAAAGGCAGGCCGCACGATCGACCGTACCCTGCATGATGACTGATATTTTCTAGAATAATTTTAAATAATACCATCTTATTATAAATAAGGTGGTATTTTCATTTCCATAAAGTCAAAAGTTTTTGGTGAATATTTTTTCAAAAAGCTTCGTAAAGAACGCATTTTTTTGAAAAAAGGTAGAACCCAAAAACTTTTACTTCCTTTCAGCCCGCGCCACCGCATCAAACGACAGATCAAGCACCGGGTATTCCGCCCAGTCCCTAAAGTCGAAATGCCACCATTCCTCCGCCAGGGGCAGGAAGCCACTCGCCTGCATGATCCGTGCAAGCAGGTCACGCCGCTGCCGTGCCGTGGCATCACCACCGGCATAATCAACATGGGCGCGGGGCGTCATTTCATCAAAGCCCGATGGCATGGGCACAACACAGCGCGTTGTCAGATCCCACAGGGTCAGGTCAACCGCGCAGCCCCGGTTATGGCGTGACCCGGTGGCCGGATCCCCCACGAATTCATGCAGGGCCTCCGGCACGGCAGCGCGGAACAGCGCCGTGACATGCCAGGGCCGATATGCATCATACACCAGCAGGCCATAACCATGCTGCCCGGCCAGCCTACGCGCGTGTGACAGGGCCAGCGCCGCCGGGCGCTGCAAAAACGCCCGCGCGGCTGGATAAACCGGAAAGCCCAGAAAATTCCGGCTGCAGGCATAGCGGATATCCAGTGCAAGCGCCGGATCAACCCTCGTTATGTCAACAAGGTCCGCAGCCCTGGGTGCTGGCGCAAAGGCGGGCATGACCGCCTGTCCGGCCAGCGCCTGCAATGCACCGGGCGCAAGGCGCGCGGGCACGCGAAACAGGTCGTCAGCTTCCAGCACGGGGCCGGGCGGGCTTATGGATGCAGGCATTACCGCACCCCGATCAGGGGCAGCGCAGGCCCTTCAGTTTGTTGGAGGCGTGTAGGCCTGTACATCTTCCACCGTATGGCTGAGCAGGATCTTGCCGTTATCGGCAGACTGCACCCATGCGGCGGGAATGGTAAAGGCACTTTCCGCCGGACCATCAACGGTAACCTGAATCGTGCCATCCGTATTGACGGCCGTGAGCGTGCCCATGCGGCCCGAGCCCGCCGCGATCACGTCCTGGCCCAGCATGGCCTGCGTTAAATCCGTCATGAATTCCCTTTCCTTGCCGGGCATGCAAGCTGGCACCTGCGTGCCGCCCCATGCCCTGTCTCTTCACATGGCGGGCCCTCTCGGCCGCCTTCCGTGCGCCGGAGCCTTTACGGCAACCGCTCCGGCTTCTTCCCCATGCCCGTTACACCCGGCACAGGCACCCAGGGGCGCATTTGCGAATTCAACGCCCGGCATGGGCCGAAGTTGTCCTGGCCTAGTTCACGCCAAACTGGCTGCGCTGGGCCATGACCTGATTGAGCTGCTCGTTGTAATGGTGATAGGTGCCTTTTGGCACGCAGCCCATTTCCTCAAGATCTTCGAGCTTGATGCTGTCATTGAGCCAGGAATTGACTTCATTGAACTGGATCTTCGCCGGCACCGGGCGCCCGCTGAAGATCACCGGATCATCCTGCCCCTGCACATAGCCGAATTTCTTGTACACCCCATCGGCAGGCGGATTGTGCTCCGCCATTTCGCCGCACACCACCGATGCGCCATCCATGGCATGCACCGTGGCATTGCGGAAGGTCACGGCATGCGGGTCGGGCAGGGTGGCGGCCACATGGCGCTCGGCCTCGGCGATGACGGCAGCGCCGCCCGCCGCATGCGCCAGCCCGGAATACAGGCAGAGCGACACGCCCAGTATAATGACTCGTTTCATGCTTCCACCGCCTGATCACTCATATTGCCATAGCTTGTTTTTATTGTGATGCGCTGCCCGCCTGCATCGGTCAAGCCGGGGGCGGCATGCAGTCGCCATCAGCAATTATGTCATGGGTGATAATATACAGGCATGACAGAGGGGGCGCACAGACCCGGCCAGCCGGGTTATAACAGGGCACCCTGCGGCCCCGTGGCCGCCCACTGCATCAAAGGCCCGTTCTCCCATGTCACAGCGCCCCGTTCCCGCTCCTGCGGCTGACCCGTCCACACGGCCCGACTTCGTGCATGTGCGCGGCGCGCGCGAGCACAACCTCAAGGATGTCAGCGTGGACATTCCGCGTGACCGGCTGGTCGTGTTCACCGGGGTTTCGGGGTCGGGCAAGTCCTCGCTGGCCTTCGGCACGCTGTATGCGGAAGCACAGCGGCGCTACCTTGAATCGGTCTCGCCCTACGCGCGCCGGCTGTTCCGGCAGATGCCGGTGCCCGATGTCACGTCCATCGAGGGGCTGCCGCCTGCCATCGCACTCCAGCAGCAGCGCGGCACGGGCACCGGGCGCTCCACCGTGGGCAGCATCACCACGCTGTCGAACCTGCTGCGCATGCTCTATTCCCGCGCGGGGCATTACCCGGCGGGGATGCAGCGGCTGGAGGCGGAATCGTTTTCCACCAACACGCCCGAAGGCGCGTGCCCGCAATGCCACGGCCAGGGCCGCATCATGGACACGACCACCGACCTGCTGGTGCCTGATGACGGCCTCTCCATCCGCGAGCGCGCGGTCGCGGCGTGGCCCACCGCGTGGCAGGGGCAGAACCTGCGCGATATCCTGATCACCAAGGGCGTGGACGTGGACTGCCCCTGGCGCGACCTGCCGGAAAAAACCCGCAACTGGATCCTCTACACCGAGGAAACACCCACCTACCCCGTCTATCCCGGCCTCGACCATGCAGCCGTGCAGCGCGCGATACACGACCACGTGCCCCCTGCCTATAACGGCACCTTTACCGGCGCGCGGCGCTATGTGCTGCACACCTTTGCCACATCGCAGAGCGCCAACATGCGCAGGCGGGCCGAGCGGTTCCTGACCGCAACGCCGTGCCCCACCTGCCATGGCGGCCGCCTCAACCCCGAGGCGCTGCGGGTCACCATCGCGGGGCTGAACATTGCCCAGCTCACCCGCCAGCCACTGGCCACCATTGCCCGCACGCTGGCCCCGCTGGCTGACGGCACGCAGCCACCCGAGCAGGCCCCGCAGGCGGGCGACGCCACCGCCATCGCCGCGCGCCGCATGGCCACCGACCTGCTCGGCCGCATTGCGGTGCTGGAGCATCTGGGCCTTGGCTACCTGCAGGCCGACCGCCCGGTCACCACGCTCTCCCCCGGCGAGTACCAACGCCTGCGGCTGGGCACGCAGATCCGCTCCAGCCTGTTTGGCGTGGTGTACGTGCTTGATGAACCCTCCAGCGGGCTGCACCCCGCCGATGCCCATAACCTGCTCGATGCGCTGGAAGGACTGAAGCAGGCGGGCAACTCGCTGTTCATTGTCGAGCATAACCTCTACCTCATCCGCCGGGCAGACTGGATTGTCGATGTCGGCCCCGATGCGGGCACGCGCGGGGGCGAGGTGCTGTATAGCGGCCTGCCCGAGGGCCTGCGGGGGGTCAAAAACTCCCGCACCGCGCCCTATCTGTTTGCCAGCAATGCGCCGATTGCGGGTACGCCGCGTCCGGCCAAAGCGTGGCTTAAGCTTGCGGGCATTACGTGGAACAACCTGCACGACCTTACGCTCGCAATCCCGCTGGGCACGTTCGTGACCGTGACCGGCCTGTCAGGCTCGGGCAAGTCGAGCCTGGTCAGCCAGGCGCTGCCCGCCATCATGGCGCATGCGCTGGGGCAGAAACTGCCCGATGCGACAGACCCCGACACCATCGAGGACATGCCCGAAGGCACGCCACAGGGGCAGGTTACGGAAGGTGTTAAAAAAATCAGCCGGCTGGTCATGATCGACCAGAAACCCATCGGCCGCACCCCGCGCTCCAACCTTGCCACCTATACCGGCCTGTTCGACACGATCCGCCAGATCTATGCCGCGACCGACCTGGCCAGGTCGCGCGGGTATGACGCGGGTCGTTTTTCTTTCAATCTGCCAAAAGGCCGCTGCCCCACCTGCGAGGGTGCGGGCTCGGTGATGGTGGAGCTGCTGTTCCTGCCCAGCGTGTATTCCCCCTGCCCCACCTGCCACGGCACGCGCTACCGGCCCGAGGTGCTGGAAGTGACCATAGGCGGCAAGTCCATTGCCGATGTGCTGGCCATGACGGTGGATGACGCCGCTGCCTTCTTTGCGCACAACCCGGCCCTGTCCGCCACGCTCGCCACGTTGCAGCAGGGCGGCCTTGGCTACCTGCGGCTGGGGCAGCCCGCCACCGAGCTTTCGGGCGGCGAGGCGCAGCGCATCAAGCTTGCCACCGAGCTGCGCAAGCAGCGCCGGGGCCATACGCTCTACATTCTTGATGAACCCACCACTGGCCTGCACCCTGCCGATGTGGACCGGCTGCAGGCCCACCTGCAGTCACTGGTGGATGGCGGCCACACCGTGGTGGTGGCCGAGCACGACATGCGGGTGGCAGCCAGGAGCGACTGGATCATCGACATGGGGCCGGGCGCGGGCGACGGGGGCGGCACGATCGTGGCTGCGGGCACGCCGCATGACGTGGCCCGTGCGAAAGGCAGCGCTACCGCGCCCTTCCTGCTGCCGCTGACCGGCTGATTTGCAGAGTAAAAGTTTTTGGTGAAGCTTTTTTCAAAAAGCTTTGAAAAGAACGCCGCCTTTTTGAAAAAAGGCGGCACTCAAAAACTTTTATCTTTTACCCTGCCGAGGCGGGTAATACGCCCCACAGCGCCGCAACACCTGCAAAGACCAGCAGCGATGCCACCAGCGTCATGAGACTCCAGCTCCGCAGCCCCTCGCGCACGCTCACGCCGCACAGGCGCGTCACGATCCAGAACCCCGCATCGTTCACGTGCGACAGCGCCATGCCCCCCGCCCCCATGGCCAGCGCCATCAGCGCCAGATGGGTCTGGTCAAGGTGCAGGCGGCCAATCATGGGGCCAAGGATGCCCGCCGTGGTCATCAGCGCCACCGTGGTCGGCCCCTGGGCTACGCGCAGGATCATGGTCAGCACGAAGGCCAGCACCAGCAGCGGCAGGCCGGTCGCGGCCAGCAGGCCGCCCAGCGCATCGCCCACGCCGCTGCCCACCAGCACCTGCGCAAACGCGCCCCCCGCCCCGGTAATGAGGATGATGATGGCCGTGCCCGGCAGGGCGGCCGCCACGACATCAGACACGGTAGCCAGCGCCATGCCGCGCCGCAGCCCCAGCAGCCACGCGCACAGCAATACGTCCAGCCCCAGCGCCACGAAGGGAATCCCGGCAAAGACCAGCAGGGTGCGCACCCGCCCCGGGGCCATCAGTTCGCCCGCCAGCGTGCCCGCCACCATCAGCACCACCGGCACGGCGATGACGCCCAGGATCTCGCCTACGCTCACCGGGCTGCGCGCGGTGGCCTGCATGAAGGTACCCGCCGCGTCATCAGCCGTATCCTGCCCCTGCGCAGGTGCACGGGCCTCATCCACCACGGCGCGGATATCGGGCGCGCAGCCCAGCGGTTGCGCCATGATGGGCCGGGTCAGCACATAGGTCAGCACCGTGGCCACGGCTGCCAGGGGCAGGCCCAGCAGCAGCATGTGCCCCGCCCCCACGCCCAGCGCCGCCGCAACCGCCACGGCACCGGGGTGGGGCGGCAGCAGGGCATGGACGGTGAGCATGGTCACGGCCATGGGAATGCCGAACACGGCGGGCACGCGGCCCGTCTGCCGCGCCATGCCATAGACCAGCGGCATGAGCATGATCACGCCAACCTCGAAAAACACAGGAATGCCCACGCCAAAAGCGGCAATGACCAGCGCCAGCGGCACATGGGCGGAGCCTACGCGGCGCACCAGCGCATTCGCCACGGTGGCCGCCCCGCCCGAGAGGTCAACCATGCGCCCGATCATGGCCCCGAACGCCACGATAATGGCGATATGGCCCATGATGCGGCCCATGCTGCCCTGAATGGCATCGGCCAGCCTGGCCACGGGCATGCCGGTAAGCAGGGCCACCGCCACGGCCACCACCAGCAGGGCGACGAAGGGATGCAGCCGGAGTTTGAGGATAAGCAGGAGCAGGACGGCAATGGAGCCTATGCCGGTCAGGATCAGCGCGAGCGGAGTCATGGGGCGGTCCCGTGCGTGAGAGTGGCCAGTCTCGTCCAGCCAAACGCGCCTTTTAAGGGGCAGCCATGCAAGAAAGCAACAACCTTGCACAGAGACCCCGCAAAGCCAGCTCCCGCCACCCCTGCCATGCCGGAACCCTTGCCACCGCCTGCGGCCCTGCCACCTGCCGAACCGGGCACGCAAACACGCTCCCGACGGGCAGGATGTGCCCGGCCGTCACCTGCGGGCAGGAAGGTTACGTGGGCCATGATGCCCGGAACAAAGGGGCTTTTACTTCAACTTTTTTATGACGCCGGATTCATGGAGGGTAATTTTTCCAATCCTGTCGCTGCCCCGGGCGTTGCAGACCAGCTCCTGCGTGGCGGGCGAGAGCGTGCAGGTGCCTGTTGCCTTCTCATCATGGGACTGGCCATTGGTCACAACCTGAATTCCGTTGATGTTCTGCCCGATCGCATGATTTTCGCTTGCTGCGGCGGAAAAGAAACCAAAAATCAAGACCTGCCTACTGTTGTTCCAGAATATTCCGTTCTAATGAAAAACCTGTTGTTTATACTATACAAAGATACATTTCAGGTATCAGATCGATCGTTTCCATTCTTGTATTCTATAAGGAAATTGCATTTTTCATGCGTTGCAATGGAAAGCAGGTTTTTTATGTCCGGGTTGGCAAGGGCTGCCCTGATCTGGGGCACGGCCAGTTCTTCACTTGGCGTTTGCGCATAAACCGGCGACGCAACAGCCAGGCAGGGCGCTGCCATGATCCATTGATGAAAATGCATGAACTGTCCTGTTAGCCCATCCATTAAGAACAGCCAGTCCATACGCTGTTCAAGGCAGACGCAGCCCTGTTGTGCTGGCAATGCTGCCAGTTGCGGCCCGCAGCAGGACAGCCGTCCCCGCGCGAATCACCCCAGGCTGGAACCAGAGGCGCAGACTGACCCGCCTGCCCCATCCGGCGCAGCAGGACCGCCCTGCATGCAAAACATACGGGCGTGAAAAATGGCCTGAAAACCGGGGTTTTTCCGCCCCCCGGGTTGCATGCCCCATGCGCCGCCGCTTTTCATGCTTGACAGCGTGCCGCCGTGTCTCCATTACGCGCCACCGGTCACGCACCGCAGTCGCTTTTTTGGGCCCTAGCGCCCCGGGACGTCACGCCATGGCAATCATGCTCAATCCATCCCTGTCGCCCGCGCGCAGCCCGGCCACACGCCGCGCCATGACGCATGTGACAACCTTCATCCGCGAGGCCTGGATCGTGCCGATGGTGGTCATGGGCAGCGTGCTGTGCGGGGGCGTGTTCACCCTGCTCTCGCACCTGCTGGGCCACGCGGCGGGATAAAAAAACGCCGCCCCGGTGCAGTAGGGCGGCGTCTTTCAAAAATGGCATCGGCTTCCGGGCTGAACCAGGGTGCTCAGCGGGCGGCCTGCCGCATGGGGTGGCGGGTGTCACCCTTTTTGGGGGCGGGTTCCGCCAGCCAGTGAATGCGGACCTGACGCAGCTCGAAATTGCGCTGGCCCTGCACGCCCATATCCCCAAACGGGTCATAGACCACGCCGGTCACATCGGCACGGCACTGCTCGTGCTGGCCGGTATCCCCACAGATCTGCTGTGCCTTGCGAAAGGAGGCTTCCTCCATCGTGGGGCCATCGAGCGGTATGGCGCCGTTCCAGTCCACCTTGCCCGGCAGGTCGGCAATACGGAAGGTGGCGCAGTCCGCCCCGCCCGAATTGGCGGAGGTAATGGTGCACCCCTCGATACGCACGGGCTTGCCCACATACTGCGCCGCCTGCGCCTGGAAGGAGGCGACATCAAGCGTGGGTGGCGGTACGGGCGGGACGCCATGCCCCCTGGGCTCGCGGGCCATGGCGGGTGTGGCCGCCACGCCGGTGGCCATGAAAGCCAGCCCGGCCAGCGCACCAAGATGAAAACGTCGCCTCACGTCGTGTCGTCCTTCCGTCAAGAAATCAGCCTGCGGCTTGCATTCGGCAAGGCCATTTTTGCCATAGACACGCGGTTTGTGACCACAACGCAACGTGCGGGCAGCCATGCATGCGCGGCTGGACGGCGACTGGACGGTCGGTCAGACGATCAGAACGGTGAGGATTTCTGCCCCGCACCCTGGCCGAGATCGGCAAAATGCTGGGTTTCAGCACAGCCACGAAAGCGGTCGAGCACGGGAACGCTGCCCGCGAGATTGACGCTGAGCGGCGGGTGGTCGCCAAAGCGCACCACCGCAAGATGCTGGTGGGCCATGGCGTCGAGCAGGCTGGTCATGTCGGCTGCGGGCATGGTGGCAGCCAGCGTCGTGGCGTCATTGGCCTGCATGTGAAAGACATGCGTATAGGCGCCGACCGTTACCGTCATGTCGCCTTTTTCGCCATTGGCCAGGGTCCAGTGATCATCCGCGCTGCGCACCTGCAGCGAGTCGGCATCAGCGCGGAACATCAGAATCTCGCTTTCCGACCCGGCGATGCACAGGTCGGTATGCACCCCGGCATCGGGCGTGTGATGGATGGCGACCCAGCCGCCACCATGTTCATCAACGAGCATCTGCGACGGGCTGGGGCTGCTGTTTTCATCCTGCGGCTGCATGGCCACCGGCATGGCATGCGCCGTGTTGTCATAGGACTGCGCCCACGCCCCGCCCGGCAGGGCAAGACAGGCCAGGCAACCCAGAAGAACCTTAAATTTCGTGCTCACTTTGCGACAATCCCATTGCAACAAGGACCGACGAATCGGAATGGTGGACGGTTTCGGCATCACCCAGGCGTGATGTTGACATATATTGTCATAATTATGGATAAGGAAAGGGGTTTGCCCAACCCATGCTACAAAGCATGTCTTTCCGCCTGCCCGATGCGTGCCACGCAGGCGCGCATAATAATACTAAAGAAGATTTTCATTTTCGCGCCCGGACACGGCCGCCGTGCGTGCGCGGCATTGGCCTGCGGGCGCGGGGCCGTTATCATGCGGTTCGCCCACACTGTTTTTTCATGGATCTGGAAGGAAAAAGCCGGGATGCGCCTGTTACCTGCTGCCATCCTGGCAATCGGAACCCTTTGCGCCACAACACAGGCTCGCGCCGCCGATCCTGACTGGATCTTTGCCAATAGCGGCCCCGGCGGGCAGCCCATGATCATATCGCACCAGGGCACGCTTGATGTGATGTTCTACCGATCGGCCAGCGGCACGCTGGGCATTGCCTTTCACCAGCGTCATGGCAGGTACCGCAACCCCAAGGGCGTGGAAACCGCCATGGCGATGATCGGCAAGTTCACCGTCGCCCTCCAGACCTTCCTGACCGGCCAGAAATGGGACACGGCGGGCGGCGACCTCAAGCCCGACACCGTGCCCGACATGATCAATGCGCTCAAAAACGCCAGCACCGGCGCGCTCATCCCCTTCGAGCATGATCCCGTTTCGTTTTCGCTCAAGGGTGCCATGCCCGCCCTTGAGGACCTGGCCCATTACGCGATGGCCCATGGCGAGAGCCTGCCGCCCCCGCTGCAACCAGCCGCAGCCGCCCCCCCGACCCAGCCGGGACTGGACATAGAAAAACTGGCCCACCACCCCTATGACACCCAGCACGGGCGCAAGGTGGCGCTGCCGCAATACGACATTGCCGCCAACTGCGACCGTGCCCATGTGGAAATGCTCGATACGGATGGCGAATGCGTCGGCGCCGAGCAGAAAAGCCAGGCCACGCTCGGCGCGCACTGGACCGGCTATGACAGCGACCTGCGTGGGGCATGCCTGTCCTTGGTGAATGATCCGGGCCGGCTGGAAAAATACCAGGCCCTGCTCATGTGCCTCTCGCGCTATCAGGATGACCGGCGGCAGTGGCAGCTCGTATCAGGCTCAAGCGGCAGCGATGACATCCTGCCCGCCAAGAACGCGACCGCAACGCCACAGGCCGCGACAGGACAGATCCCTGACCAGAAACGATAAAAGTTTCTTCTGACACTTCTAAAAAAGGTGGCGCCCGGAAACTTTCATGACCTGAAAGCTGCGGCGGTTACAGCCATGCAACCTGCCCGTAGCACAGGCGTTGACCTGTCAGTTCGCCGTATTGTCGCGCCGCAGCGCCTGTATGAAAAAGATCACGCCGCTCAGCAGCAACCCGAACAGAATGACCAGCGGCTGCACGTAAAGCACGACCAGCACCACGAACAGCACAAGAAGGGAGCCGTATTTCAGCTTGCGGTCCTCGTTCGAGAACAGGTCGATAAACCCGTCTGAAATCAGGCGCAGGGCGGAATCGCTGCCTGCCGGGGTCACACTCAGACCCTGCTGCTCCAGCCGCTGCATGAAGGCGCGCGCCTGCTCGCGCGCGGCGGGGGTAAGGGCCGGGGGTGCCGCGTTCCCCTCCAGCGCCGTCGCCACAGCGTCAATCACATGACTGTCCACAACCGCCTGATCGCTCATTTTTATCTGTTCCCTAAGCCATGTGGTGCGTAAGCCCGTGGCCCGTCCACCCGTTTATCCACATTATTTACCGTTTTATCCACAGGGATGGAGACTCACTCCCCCTCGCCATGCGTGACCTTGCCGCAGGCAATGCGGCGTCCGTCGCGCAGGGAGGGGTCGACCGTCATTTCGCCACGCGGCACCGGGCCATCGGCAATACGGTGCCCCGTGCCCATGTGCCCCGACCAGGTGGAATAGGCCATTGTGCGATAGGTATCGCCCGCGCAGTTATAGACGACGGAAAACCGCACCGAGGCAAAAGGCAGCCCGTGGCGGATCATGTCCTCGTCAAAATCCTGGATGAACGTGGCAGAGGAATGGGTGCCACGCGCCTGCACCGAGGCAAGGTCGATATATTCGTTCACCTTATTCTGGTACGGCGGCAGTTTCTGCAGGTTCGCCGCCACGTGCGGGGCGGGGGAGACAGCTTCCTGCGCCAGTGCCGCCCGCGCGCCGCCCGCCAGGCCAGCACAGGCGAGTCCTCCGGCCATCACTGCCAACACTACCCTGTATCCCATTGTCTCCCTTTCATATGCATGTGCGATGTCCATGCATGCCAGACCCCACATCACGAGACTGTTTTGCAGGATCATGCCAGTAGCGGCAAGACAAACCACCCGCAAACACGTCGCATATCGCTTCGCGCTGACAGGAAGCCGCCATGCAGGCCCTTTTTTCACGCATGAACGCCGCCCTGTTCGCGGCCACCCTGCTCTTGGCCAGCCCGGCCCTGGCGCAGCCTTTGCCCGCGCCCACTTTGGCCCGCGCGCCATTTGGCGCAACGCCCGATGGGCAGGAGGTGGAGCGCTTCACCCTGGCCAATGCGCACGGCATGCGCGTGCAGGTGCTGAGCTATGGGGCCATCATTTCCGCCCTTGAGGCGCCAGACCGCACCGGCCATGTCGATGACGTGGTGCTGGGCTTCCCCACGCTGGCGGGCTACACGGTGGACAGTGCCCGCGGTGGCCTGTTCTTTGGGGCAACGGTCGGGCGCGTGGCCAACCGCATTGCCCACGGCACCTTCATGCTGGAAGGCCAGCGCTACCATATTCCCCCCACCAAGGGCACGACCGCGCTGCATGGCGGCCGACGGGGGTTTGACAAACAGATGTGGACCGTGGAGGGCACGGAGCTTGCCGCGGATACCGCCAGCGTAACCCTGAAGCTCGTCAGCCCCGACGGGCAGGAAGGCTTTCCCGGCACGCTGACCACGCATGTCACCTTCGCGCTCAACACGCGCAATGAGCTTTCGCTGCACTACCGCGCCACGACGGACCGGCCCACGGTCGTCAACCTGACCAACCACAGCTATTTCAACCTGGGCGGCGAAGGCAGCGGCACGGTGGAAAACCATGTGCTCCAGCTCAATGCCGATGCCTACACGCCCACCGATGCCAACGCGCTGCCGCTCGGCACCATCGCCCCCGTGGCGGGCACGGCGCTTGATTTCCGCACGCCACAGCGCATCGGCGCCCACCTGCGCGACAGCATGCCCCAGATGCTTCATGCCCACGGCTATGACCAGAACTGGGTCATCAACCCCGCCCATGCCGCAACACCGGTGCCTGCGGCCCGGTTGCGCGACCCGGCATCGGGCCGGGTGCTCGAGGTGCTGACCACCCAGCCCGGCATGCAGGTCTATACGGCCAATTCCCTTGATGGCGCCTATGCCGGGCCTTCAGGCCGCACCTACCGGCAGGGCGACGGCATAGCGCTTGAAACCCAGCATTACCCCGACAGCCCCAACCACCCGGACTTCCCTTCGATCGAACTGCGCCCCGGCCAGACATATGATGAAACAACCATCTACCGCCTTGGCGTGGAACCGGTTTCAGCCTCCACCCCTTAAAGATACGGGGAAAGGCTTTGATTCCGGCACCAATATCCTTACATACCTCGCCATATCGTGATCGAAGGACGCAAACCCTCAATGAAAAAAATTACCGTTCTGCTGCTTCTCGCAACGCTGGCAGCCTGCCAGTCCGGCCACCCGCCCAGCGATGCCGACCAGAGCGGCGGCGTGGGCGGCATGACCGGCTCGCCCGGCCAGGACTCGCCCGATGACGGACCGGGCGGCTCAGGTGGCCCCGGCATGGGTAACTGAGGGGCGGCCAGGCCCGGCGCCCTGGCGGGCGCTCAGTCGCGCCCGCCGCTTATGTTGATGATTCCCAGCCCCAGCAGGCCCAGCCCCGCAAGTCCCTCGGCCACCATCCATGAGATGGGGCCAATGCCGTCAGCCGTCATGCCGCGCACCAGCACGCCCACGCTGCCCATCATCAGCAGCAGGGACACGATGGTCCCCCATTTCACAATCTTGCCGCGGTTCATCAAATCTCTTCGCTGTCTGTCAGTCCGGTTCCCGGCGTAGCCGGTTTTCGTACTTCTATCACCATGTGGGCGCAACCGTCCAAACCCGGCATGCGCGGCGGCAATGCGCCTGCCGCGCAACGGCGCATCACTCATGCAGATGTGATACCCGCCCCGACCGCTTTCATGCTTGCATTTCGTTACAGGGATAACGGGCTGGCCCCTTAGGCCCACCTTCCTGTGCAAAAGCATTCAAGGAGCACGGCCATGCAGATACTGACAGCCCCCGCGCCTGGCGCCGAATGGCCTGGCCGCATGATGGACCTGATGCGGACCTGCATGGCCTATCCATACGCCTTCCTGCGCCTGTGGGATGGAGACTGACCGCAGCCCCGTCATTCGTGGCGCAGGTCGCTGGCCGAAAACCAGGCATCATTGCCGGTTTTGTCATTGCGCACGCGCACCTGCCCGTTTTCTATCATCTCCACGATGGCGCCCTTGAAGCCGCGCTGCTCGGGCCTGACCGCAGCATCATCCTTCACCACCACGATATCGCCGTCCTTGAAATCCATCAGCCCTTACTCCTTTCCCTCATGCGCGTTGAAATCCTGACGCGCATCATGCCAGCGCCCCTGCGCGCTGCAAGCCACTGATCCGCCACGGCATACCACATCCGCGCAAAAAACAGGTTGTGCCAGTCCCAATCCATTCCGACATGAACGGAAACCACCTTTTTTTATGGAGCCCGTTCATGTCCGCAGACCATCGCATGCCGTCCAATACCGATCTCGAGCGTGAACTCGAGCAGGTGCGCCGCGACCACGCCATCGCGCTCAAGGACCGCCCCGAACATGCCCATGCGCTTGCCGCACGCATGAAAAAGCTTGAAGACGACCTTGCCCGCGCAAAATAAGACCTGAAAAGATAAAAGTTCCTGGTGAAGCCTTTTTCAAAAAGCTTCGTAAAAAACGCCGCCTTTTTAAAAAAGGCGGCACCGAAAAACTTTTATTCTTCTACTCTTCAGGCGTGGTGGGTGCCGTGGCACCGGGCGTGGGCGCGCGCACCAGCCAGTAGACAATGCCCAGCGACAGCACGGCGGCCGACAGGGCCAGCAGTTCCATCACATCGACTTCCTTGAGGTCGATGACGATGAACTTGCGCACCGTGGCCAGCATGCCGATCAGCAGCACCGAGCGCATGCGGATCATGCTGTGCGGCTGCGCATCGGGCAGCACCAGAATGGAATGCTTGAACTCAAGGGCAATCAGCACGGTAAAGAACATGCCGAAAATGCCCTGCAGCACCTCCGGGCTGGTCGGGTTCAGCCCCGAGGTCAGCACCATGCGCCCCACCGCCACCACTACATGCACAAGCGAGGTGCCCGCGATCACCACGATCAGCAGGGTCAGGATGAGCATCACCCCCTCCTCGAACAGGTCGAACAGGCGGGCCATCTGAAAGAAACCGGGCAGGCGTTTCATCATATGCGGGGCAGTCTCCTGGCTGGGGGTGCTGACGGCAGTCATGCCGCGCCATGAAAAGCAGCCCTTGTAACAAGCTTACCCCTGGCTGTGCAAAACCGGCGGCAGGACCCCTGTATCAACCGCCGCCATGTCAAGATTGCGCCGCGGCATCCTGCCATGCAGGGACGGGTCTGGATGACGGGCCCGCGCCACCCCATCTATGGTGGAACGGACACCGCCGTGTGTCCCTGATACACACCATGAAGAACAGGATGCCATCATGAGCAAAGCCGTACCGACCGGACCCGACGCACAGGGCAAATTCGCGCTTGAGATCAACATCGGTGGCCTGACCGGCAGCATTGCCGGGTTCAGCTCCAAGATGGAAGCGGAAGACTACGCAACCTCGCTGCTGCGCCGCGTCAAGGAACTCGCCAAGGCCGACGGCCTGAAATAAGCAGGCAGGCCGGGATGGGAAGGCCAGACCTTCTCCCCCGGCCATCCTCCTTCCACATGGCGGGAAAGGAGGGAAGAAAGCCGCGTTTTCTGAAGATTTTTGAAAAAAACTTCGCCCAGAACCCCTTTATGTGAAAAAACGGAACCACGGTTTCCCCACGCCCTTGCATGCGCGTGAAAAGACCGGAACAGTCGCCTTAGTGCATTCATAGCGCCCCGCAGGCCCAGACCCTGCCCCCGCAATGACAATAAGGACGATTTGCCCCATGAAAAAACTGACCCGATCACTCTGCGTACTGGCTGTAGCCAGTGGCCTGAGCGCCTGCGTGGACGGCCCGCGCGGCGGCTATTATGGCGGATATGGTGGATATGGCGGCTACGGTTACGGCGGCTACTATAATGGGTATGGCGATTATTATGGCGGCGCGCCGGAATACATAGGGCGCGGCGGCGGGCCCCGTGGCGGCGGCTTTGGCGGTCCCCGCCGGGGTGGTGGCGGTGGCCCCTTCATGGGCGGCGGGCCGGGCCGTGGTCCTGGCGGTGGTGGTCCGGGTGGCGGCGGGCATGGGGCCGGTGGCCCTGGCGGACCCGGCGGCGGCGGGCATGGGGCCGGTGGCGGTCACCGCCGCTGAGCGTGACATGGGCTGGCTCCCTGCGGAGCCAGCCTTTTTTAACGGACCGCCTTCATCAACGCTTTTTGCAAAAAAAACCGCGCCCCAGGCCCTTATCCGTGCTGCCCTGCCCCTGAAAGCAGGTTCATGACCAGCACGCCACACACGATCAGGGCCATGCCCGCAATGGCGGCCAGATCGAGCTTCTGCCCCAGCACCACGCGGCAGACCAGTGTAATGAGCACCGTGCCAATACCCGACCAGATGGCATAGGCCACGCCGGTGGGAATAACCCGCAATGCCAGCGACAGCGCATAGAACGCCACCCCATACCCCACCACCGTCACGCATGATGGACCCAGCCGCGTAAAGCCGCTGGACAGGGTCAGGCAGAATGTTGCCGTAACCTCCGCCACGATGGCGATGACCAGATAACAATACGCCACCACTCAATCCCCTGCGGGTGGCGTGGCGCGCGGGGGCAGGCCGCGCAGGCGGGCGCGTGGCGCGCGCGGCGGCGGGGGTGTTTCATCGCGAATCGCCACGGCGTCCTGCCCCCTGGCCTGCAGGGCGGCGGCAAAGCGCTGCACGTGCGTCCATTGCGCGCCAGCATAGAGCTCACGCCCGTCCAGCATCACCCGATGTCGTCTCAAGCCCTGATCCTGTCCTGTTTCGTTCCTGCCTGTAGATGGGGATGGCCGCCCTGCGGCGCAACCGCGGCACAAAATGGAACCAGTTTTCAGGAAACCTTCGCTTTTACGAAACGATTCATGTATGAAGAGGATAGGAGGTATGATCCATGAGCAACTCTGCACGTATGATCGCCCATCTGCTGATTACGGTCCGGCTGAGCACGCGCAACCGGCCTTCTCCCACAGTTTCCCAGCCTGCAAAGGACTGAGCGCCTCACCCGCAGGATGGGGCGCGCGAGCGGGCAGGCGGGCCCGTGTCATGTTATGACACAATATGTCCGTCATGCCTTCTTGCGCGCCCGCGCCAGCCGGGCGGCAAAGGCGGGCAGTTCATCATGGTGCAGCAGGAACACGTTGTTGGAGCGCGCAAGCTGCCGCGCCGGAATCGTGTAATCCGCATTCGAGACCACGGCCGCCACATCGGCATGGTAATGCAGGCGGGCGGCTGCAATCTGCTGCACGGCCTCGTTGCCCACCGCGTTGCGGTACAGCTTGCACTGCACCACCAGCCTGACAGGACCATGCACGGCAATGACATCCGCCCCCTGGTCACCGCCCGGCGGGGTGGCATGGGCATCCCAGCCACAGCCCCGCAGGCGGGCGGCGCAGTACCGCTCATAGGCGATGGGGTCCATGTCGGGTGAAAAGCCATCGGTGGGTTCGCTGCCCGAAGGGGCCTGACGCGCCACCTGATCGACCAGCGCCAGCACGGGCCGGGCGAGGGCTGGCCACAGCCCCTCCAGCTTTCTGCCGCGCAGGGCGGGCTGGATGATTGTCTTGACGAATTCGGCCTGCTCGCGCTCCCACTTCGTGGTGCGCTCCACCCCATAACTGTTGAACTGCACCAGTTGCCTGCGGCGGATGCGCAGGGCCTCGGCATGGCGGCGCACCAGTTGCCCGCACAACTGCCACGCCCGCCTGCGCCGCCACCATCGCGCGCCATAGCGCAGCACGGGCCACAACAGCACCGCCACACCGCCCGCCAGCACAAGCCGCCACACCCCCGATGGCAGTGCTGCGGGCGCGGCACCCGCTACACGCACGGCACTGGCGGCAAAATACAGGGGCGCGCTCCCCCGCCGCACCGGCAGGGCGCGCAACCGCACCACGGCGCCATTATCGCGCGTGCCCAGTAACTGCCATGTTCCCGCCCCGTCAGCGCGCTGGCAATGCAACTGGGCCAGCGCCTGCCCGTAGGCCGCGGCAGGCATGGAAAGCGGCAGTTCCGCTACCCGGCGCAGGCTGGCCGCCTGCGTGCACCCTATGGCGTCAGGCGCGACCTGATAGGAGGTGGGGGCTGCCAGCGCGGACACGGGGGCCAGTAGAAGCCACAAGCCCAACCATGGCGCGATGCCTGCCCGCATTTGTATTCCTGCTCCCCTGCATTCGTGGCACAGCCAGTCTAAAACGTGAGAACAAAATAAGAAAGTAGAGAAATGCCAGTGCCTTCGCCCAAGGCCCGGGCCTATCATGCCCGCATGCGACTCTGCTTTATCGGTGACAGCTATGTCACGGGAACGGGCGATGAAACCTGCCAGGGCTGGGCCGGTCGGCTTTGCGCATGCGAGCGGCAGGCCGGGCACGACCTCACCCTCTACAACCTTGGCGTAAGGGGCCAGACCAGCCACGACATTGCGCTGCGCTGGCAGGCTGAAGCGCAGGCGCGGCTGCACGGGCGCGATGATGGCGGCATTGTCCTGTCCTTCGGGGCCAATGACGTCATGCCCGATGCCGCAGGCCAGCCCCGGCTTGCGCACGCCGACAGCCTGCACGCCACCGAACGGATCCTGCACCAGGCCCGCAGCAGGTGGCCAACCCTGATGATCGGCCCCCCGCCCGTGGGGCGGCCCGGCCCCGACCAGCGCACCCGCGTGCTGGAGCAGGCCATGGCGGCATCATGCAGCCGGGCTGGCGTGCCCTTCCTGTCCGTCTGGGCGCCGTTGCTGGGCAGCGCCCCATGGTGTGGCGGGATTGCCCGGGGTGATGGGCTGCACCCCGGCGGAGCAGGCTACGACGTGCTGGCCCGGCTCGTGCGGGACTGGCCTGCGTGGCGGGATCTGATGGCCGCACCGCCATAGAAAACGCATATCCCCATTCCCCTTGGCAGGAACCGGCATTATGGCCACATAAGGCGCGCAGCCCCATGCCGCGCTTTTTCGAATGAAGGCATACAGACATGAACAAGATCATCACCTGTGCCCTGCTGGGCACGCTGGCCGTAGCCTGCGTGCCCGCCGCCCGCGCCGACGTGCCCGAGGCGGAACTGAATTCGCTCTACATCCGCCCCGAGGTGCAGCTTCCCGCTCCCGCGCTGACCTTTCCCGCCTATCCGGTAGTGGATGACTGCACCACCGAGTTTGGCGACGAGGTGACCAATGCCTGCGTCACGGCGGAAAAGGAACGCGCCCTGGTGCTGCAACCCGCGTGGGAGGAATACAAGGACAGCGACAAGATCGGCTGCCAGGAGGACGTCACGCACATCCGCCACATCCAGCTCTATCGTGACCTGGCCTACTGCCTGGACAAGCGCCGCTATGACGCCTGGCGCAAGGACCACCCCAACGGCAAGTAAAAGGCCTGAAAAAAGTTAAAAGTTTTTGGGTGCCGCCTTTTTTCAAAAAGGCGGCGTTCCTTCGAAGCTTTTTAAGTCATCGCCGGTTAATCACGCGCGATATGACAGCTCTGGTCATCATGGCTGTGGTCGTAATCCACGTTCTGGTTGGCGGCACTATCGCCATGCACGATCCGGCGCGGGCGGGCGGGGTCGGCTGACAGCACCGACAGGCTGCGATCCAGCCCCACATAGGCCAGCCCCGCCGCCTCAAGCACGCTGGCGGGCATGCTGGCCAGCGTAAACGGCGCATGCACATTGGCGCGCGCGGCCTGCATGGCCGGGGCGTGGGCAGCCTGCCAGCCAGGCGAGGCCCAGAAATAGAGCGGCACTTCATAGGCTGCGCGCACATCGCCATGCGCGGGGATGCCGCCTGAGCATTCATTTACCCGCACCCCATGGTCCGGCACGTAGAACAGGGCAGATTCACCCCCATGCGCCTGCAGGCTAGCCTGTACGCGGGCAAGGATATGGTCGGTATAGGCGATGCTGTTGTCATAGGCGCTGCCCAGATGGGCGAAGCCTGGAGGGGCGCGATCCGCCGCATTCTCGTGGCTGCCAAACAGGTGCAGCACGACCAGCACCGGCCCCTTCGCCCCGGCAATGGCCTGATCGAACACGGGCAGCATCTGTTCATCAAGCACGGGGCGGCCCATCACGCCGCCCCGCACGGTGGTATAGGCGATATGGTGCGCCTGCTCCGAATAGGCGCCGATCACGCTGTCATACGGGCCAAGGCGGGGGTGGTTGCTGATCCACCACGTATCGAACCCCGCCGCATTGAACACCGAGACAAGGTCATGCCCCGGCACGGACCCCGGCCGCAGCCGGTCATAGCCTGACAGGATGACCGGCACGGCACCCACCGTGTAGTCAAAGGGCGTAACCACATTGTCAAAGCGCAGCAGGCCGGGCAGGTGGTCCATTTCAGGCGTGGTGGGCAGGGCGTAGCCAAAGCCGTGATGGTGGTCGCGGCGCGCGCTCTCGCCAATGACCAGCACGATCACCTGCCGCGCACCGGGTGCGGGCGGGGTGAGAAACTCGACCGGCTCATGGCTGATGCCCCGCGCCATGGCGGTTACGCGCCATGTCTCGCGCCTTGCTGCCGCATAGCCGGTCAGCAGGCTCCACGGCCAGGCGCGGTCGAAATGGGCATGGATGGCCACCAGCGGGTTCTCCGTGCCCGCACGGGTGGGGGGCAGGCTGTGCCACAGCCGCATCACGGGCACCACCAGCACCGTCACCAGCACCGTCACCGCGCCCAGACGCCACCGGCCCGGCCACGGCACCACCACCCCGCGCGGGCGCGACAGGTAAAGGGCGGCCAACCCCGACCACAGCACCGCCCACGCGCACAGCCATGGCAGCACCGGGGCGACATAGCCCATCACTACCGGCACCGAGCAGTAGAACAGGATCAGCCATAACGGATAACCCGGCGGCACACCGCTGATATGGATGTAATACAGAGCCCCCGGCAGCAGCACGACGGCAGGCAGCAAGGCCGCCAGCAGCACCCGCCTGCTGTTGCAGGCGAGTGCGATCACCCCCCACAGCATGAGCGCGCGCGCAATGCCCTGCAACGCCGTGCAGGCGGGCAGCAGTGCCAGGCCAGCCATCAGCCCCAGCAGCGCATCGGGCCATGCCTGCCGCCATGAGCGCGACCGATGCAGAAACCTGCGCGGAGGGGAGAGCCTGTTCATTGCCCCTTCATGCCACGGGCACACACAGGCGGGTAGACCCGCGCGCAATGGCGGCAAACGGCCCCGCGCCGCGGGGCTGGCACGTTTGTGAACGAACCGGCATGCGGCAATGCTTTTTATCGTCCGGGCACGCGCCTAATAATGCGGGCCGCCGGGAGGGCCCGCGCAGACGGGCGCCACAAGAAAACACCCTTCAAAAAAACCAGATTCAACAAAGGCACACAGACGTACCATGGCAAAGATCAAGGTCAAGAATCCCGTTGTCGAGATGGATGGCGACGAGATGACCCGCATCATCTGGCATTTCATCCGCGAGCGGCTGATCCTGCCCTATCTCGACATCGACCTGAAATATTATGACCTCGGCATCACCCACCGCGACGAAACCGATGACCGCGTGACCGTGGACGCCGCCGAGGCCGTGCGCCGCTACGGCGTGGGCGTGAAATGCGCCACCATCACCCCCGACGAGGACCGGGTGAAGGAGTTTGGCCTGAAAAAGATGTGGCGCTCGCCCAATGGCACCATCCGCAACATCCTTGATGGCACCATCTTCCGCGAGCCAATCATCTGCACCAACGTGCCGCGCCTCGTGCCGCACTGGACCCAGCCCATCGTGATCGGCCGCCATGCCTATGGCGACATCTACCGCGCGGCCGAAACGCGCATTCCCGGCCCCGGCAAGGTCACGCTGCGCTATACCCCGGCCGATAGCGGCCCCGAGCAGGTGCTTGACGTGCATGACTTCAAGGGCCCTGGCGTGGCCCTTGGCATGCACAACACCCGCGCCTCGATCGAGGGGTTTGCCCGCGCCTCGCTGGCCTATGGGCGCGACCGCAGGCTGCCGGTCTACCTGTCCACCAAGAACACCATCCTCAAGGCCTATGACGGCATGTTCAAGGATGTGTTCCAGGAAGTGTACGAGCGTGAGTTCAAGGCCGAGTTTGAAAAGCTGGGCCTGACCTACGAGCACCGCCTGATCGATGACATGGTGGCCTGCGCGCTGAAGTGGAAGGGCGGCTATGTCTGGGCGTGCAAGAACTATGATGGCGACGTGGAAAGCGACATCGTGGCCCAGGGCTTCGGCAGCCTTGGCCTGATGACCTCGGTGCTGCTCAACCCCACGGGCGACGTGGTGGAGGCGGAAGCGGCCCACGGCACCGTGACCCGCCATTTCCGCGAGCACCAGAAGGGGCGGCCCACCAGCACCAACCCCATCGCCTCGATCTTCGCCTGGACGCGCGGCCTGGCCTATCGCGGCAAATTCGATGACACGCCCGATGTCACCCACTTCGCCCATACGCTCGAGCGCGTATGCATCGAGACGGTGGAGGGCGGCCAGATGACCAAGGATCTCGCCCTGCTGGTGGGCAAGGACACGAAATGGCTTGATACCCAGCCTTTCCTTGACGTGCTGGACGAAAAGCTGCGCGCGGCACTGGCCAAGGCATAAAACAGAAGTTTCCGGATGCCGCCTTTTTTCAAAAAGGCGGCATTCTTTTGAATCTTTGCAGGGGTTACGCCCCCTCCTCCAGCGCGTGATCGGCCAGTTCGCCTTCCCACCGGGCCGCGACGGCGGCGGCGTAGCCATTGCCCAGCACATTGGTGGCCGTGCGCGCCATGTCGAGAAAGTGGTCAATGCCCAGGATCAGCGCCAGCCCCGCCTCGGGCAGGCCGAACTGCGGCATGACGGCCGCCAGCGTGACAAGGGCGGCGCGCGGCACGCCCGCAATGCCCTTGCTGCTCAGCATCATCACCAGCACCATCGCGATCTGCTGGCCTACGGGGATGTGGATGCCATAGGCCTGCGCAATGAACAGCGCGCCGAAGGACTGGAACAGCACCGAGCCATCAAGGTTGAAGCTGTAGCCCAGCGGCAGCACGAAGCCGCTGATGCGGTCGGGCACGCCAAACAGCTCCAGCCGCTCGACCAGCAGCGGATAGACCGCCTCGCTGCTCGCGGTGGCGAAGCCAAGCAGGATGGGCTGGATCAGCAGCTTCGCCAGTGCGAACACGCGCCTGCCCAGCACGCAGAAGGTCATGGTGGTCAGCAGCACCCACAGCACGCCCAGCGTGCCGTAGAACTTGCACAGGAACACGCCAAACATGCCTAGGATGCCAACGCCGCTATGGGCCACGCTGCCCATGACCGAGCCGAACACGGCCACGGGGGCGGCATACATCACCATATCGGTCATGCGCAGCATGATGCGGGCGAGTTCGGCGGTCCAGGGCAGGATCATGCGCTGCGCCCCCTTGCCGGCCGCGGGCAGGGCCAGGCCAAACAGGACAGAGAACACCACGATCTGCAAAATGTCGTTGCGGCCCATGGCATCAAAAATGCTGGTGGGCACCACATGCAGCACGAACTCGACCGGATCGAAATGTGCATGCGCCAGGCCCGTATCGCCCACGCCCTGCGGCACGGTAAAGCCTATGCCGGGCTGGAGCAGGTTGGCGGCCAGCAGGCCGGTCACGAGCGACAGGAAGGAGGCGACGATGAACCACAGCAGGATACGCCCGCCAATGCGCATCACCTGCGTGCCATCGCCAAGGCTGCCAATGCCCGACACAAGGGTGGCAAAAACCAGCGGGGCAATGATCATGCGCACAAGCCGCAGGAACAGCCCCGTCAGCAGGGCTGCGCAGCGGGTGGCGGCCTCGGCCGCAGCCGGGCCCGCCGCATGCAGGCCCAGCCCCACGACCACACCCAGCAGCAGCGCGACCACAATGGCGCGCGTGCGCCCGCTGGCATTACGTTTTACGGGCTCGGCCAAATCAACAATCCTGCTGCCATTCATCAGAAGATAACGCCGCAAGTAACGCACGCCCCCCCGGTTTTGCAAGGTAGGCGTGCAACACCCCTCTGGTCGGCGTGCAGGCAGGGCAGCATAAAAAAACTGTTATACCCATACCCCCTACCTTTCTGGACAGAATGCGATTATAGGGATGTTCCTGTGAAATTATGCACCTGATGCATTATCTCCTCCCTGACCCAAGGGCGCACCAGGACGGGAAAGGCGGAATAAGGCGGACGGACATGCGTGCAGGATAGCCAGCCACTGGCCGGGGAGGCTTATGGCCCCCAGGCCAGATGTATCACCACGGATCAGGCGGGATGGTACGCATCAGGCGCGCGCAAAAGTAGTGCGAATCGCATTTCAAGATGCAGATCACATGACAGACAAGGCTACGGGCGTGCAGGAATCCCTGCCACGCGGGTGGTGGGGTTCAGCAGTCTGTGCCTGTTTTCTGGTGGTTTTCCTTAGTTTTTTTAATATTATCTCAATGCCGCAGCGCGCATGCGGGCCCCTGCCAGGCCCCGGTCCGGCGCATGGAAACGCACCTCCTGCCACCACTGACGCCGACGCTTATTGCTCACCCTAATCACTCGCATGATGAAATCGTGTGTCAGCCTCCCTTCCTTTCCCCACCCGGGCAGGAAGCGCAACGAGAGACTTAAGATATCAAGTCATTGGAAATATGATATTTAATTCTGGAAAACAGGGCTTTTCCCATGCTGGCTCACAAACCGGAATCGCTTGTGAGGATAGAGGCAGGATGATGGCGGTTATCTGTTACTTCAATCACATTGTCGTGATACTATAGCACCGAATTTGTCGCCTTTAAGCGCAATCAAGGCCCCAAAACCAAGGGTTGGAGAGGATTTCGCCCATTAATATGCATTCATTATGCAATTTATAGAGGTCTGTTTCTGCTCATTCACGCCATGCTAGCTATCGGTATGCGCCTGACCCTGCACACCGATTATGCCTTACGCACGCTATTATACATGGGATTGCATGCCGACAGGCGTGTCTCGATCCATGAGATCGCCAGCGCGTATGACATTTCCGAGAATCACCTTGTCAAGGTCATCCACCGGCTGTCGCGCCTTGGGCTGGTTGATGCGCGGCGCGGTCGTGGCGGTGGCCTGATCCTTGGCCATCCCCCCGAGGATATCCGCATTGGCGATGTCGTGCGCCAGACCGAGGATGACCTGCAACTGGTCCATTGTGAACCCAGCCACGCCGATGGCAGCTGCTGCATCCTTTCGGAGATGTGCAAGCTGCGCGGCGTGCTCTCTATCGCGCTGGGCGCCTTCATGAGCGTGCTGGACGCAACAACACTGGCCGACCTGCTGCCAGATCATGAACGCCCGCATCTGCTCGCACGCCTGCCCGGCCCGGCCCAGGTGCAACAGACACAGCAGCCATTGGCCAAAAGCGCCTGACCATAACGGTCAGGCGGCCTGTGTTCCGCCCCCCGCATTTTCCGCCTCGGCCTCACGCAGGGCCTGCGCGGTCAGGCGCTGTTCATTGCGGCGCAGGAACACGGCACTCGCCACAAGCCCCACCGCAACCGCAAGGCCAAGCCCGATACTCGCGGGCCCCGATACCTGCGTGACCTTGCGGCCCAGGTAATACGCCCCGGTGGCGTACCCCCCTGCCCAGCACAGCCCACCCAGCGCATTAAAGATCATGAAACGCGGCCAGGGCATGTGGTTGGCGCCGGCCAGCAGCGCCACGAAAACACGCAGCAGGGCGATAAAACGCCCGAAAAACACGATGCCACTGCCATGGTGGCGGAACAGGAAGCGGCCAAGCAGCAGCCTCTGCGGCGTAAGCTTGATGCGGCTGCCATATTTCTGCAGCAGCGGCAGCCCCACCCTGCGCCCGATCATGTAACCGATATTATCGCCAATGACGGCGCCCATCACGGCGGCAAGGGCCACCCAGCGGATATCGAGCCGGTGGGTGGCGGCACAATAGACGGAGGCGGAAATGATCAGCGTCTCGGCAGGCAGCGGCAGGCCCATGCTTTCCAGCATGACAATGAAAGTAATGACCCCATAGCCATAATGCTGGAACAGGTATTCGAAATGATGCAGCAGCGTTCAGTCCTCCGTGCCGGGCAGGTCATCATGATTTCTTAGCGGAACATAGACAGGGCATGCCCGGACCAGATACGCGATACAAAGCCGCAAGGTGCCTGTACCCCCGGCCTGAAATCCGGTCGGTACAATGGGTGAAACAGGCGCAAGGCAAAACCGGATTTAACGAATATCTGCCACCCGTTTTTTCAACCATCCATTAAGATGGCCCATAATACCGGCCCCGTGATACGGGCCAGCCCCATGTAACCGCGCCATGAATACACAAGAACCGGCAGCGTTGGCCCTTACCTGGCATGCCTGCCCCTCATGCACGCAAGCAGAGCCGCTCCTTTACAAGGGCGATGTCAGCGCGTGATGCCAGCTCCAGCACCGCATCATCATAACCGGACAGATCTTAGCCAGTCGTGGCCAGGGCGATGGCGGTGCATCTTCCACACAACGGCCTGCCGCGCGCTGCCCGCCACCCGGCTTTTCGAGATCAGGCACACGAGGCCATCACCGCTGCCCTGCTGCTTCTCCCATAACGCAAAAACCGCATCGGAAAACCCAAGGGCGGCCAGCAGCACATGGGTCCGGTACCAGTCTTCCACATGCAGGCAATTGACCCAGCATTCCCGCCCCGTCCCATCAGGGCTGGCCTTGCCCGCGGGCAGGGCCGTGCGTGCGCGGCAATAGGCCAGGTACGTGCATTCCCCTTCGTTTACAATGCCCGCATCCAGCACCGGGGCGAAACGACGCGCCACCTGCAGCGTGGCATGGGCAGGCACCCGGGCCAGGGTGCGCAGCATCCGCTCATTGGCACGCATGGGTAACGCCCCGCCTGCCGCCTAGCGCCGGATCCACTGCCGCCGCTCGGGCGCGCGGCGTTCCCAGCCGCGCCGCTCGAGTTCGGGGGTGCTGGCGGGAGCCGCCGGGTAGCCCACGCACAGATAGGCCACGAGTTCGAGTGCGGGGTCCATCTCCAGCACGGCCGCAACCCGCCCGGGGTCGATGATCGAGACCCAGCCCACCCCCACCCCTGCCGCGGTCGCCGCCAGCCAGAAGGTATGGATGGCCATGACGGTGGACCAGGTGGTGGTCTGCGGCATGGTCGCCCGCCCCAGTCCGCGCCCCTGGGCGGGATCGGGGTGGGAGAACACGGCCACATGGTGGGGCGCATCATCCAGCCCGGCCAGTTTCAGCCGCGCGTAGCGCAGGGCATCCGGCCCGTCACGGTCGGCCAGGGCGGCTTCGTTGCAGCAGGCAAAATCAGCCCGGACCGCAGCCCGCCGGGCCGGATCATCCACGCGCACGAAGCGCCACGGCTCGCTCAGCCCGACCGAGGGCGCAAGGCAGGCGGTGCGCAGCAGGTCATCGAGCACGGATTCGGGCACCGGGTCGGGGCGGAAATGGCGCACATCACGCCGCCAGCGCAGCAGGTCGCGCAACTGGTCCATGAAGGGCGATGGAAATTCCGGCGGGGTAGTGGTCATGCCTGTTTGTGGTTCATCGCAGCCCGTCTGTCACCCCCGGCCCCTCATCACCCGCACCGGGCAGGCCCGTGGCGGCCGCCGGGGGAATGCCTTCCTCCTGGGTTGCGGGCGTGGCGTAGGCGGGGTCTTCACTGAACTGGGCCGAGACTTCCTTGATCTCGTCAAAACTGGCCTTGTACCAGTCCACCTGCGTCATGGTGTGGCTGCGCACGACAAAGCTGAGGAAGGTCGGCTCGGACACGGCATAGCCATACAGCGCATCATCCTGCCCCGCCCGGTTGCGGAACATGAACCGGCACGTCGCCGCATCGGTATAGCGCAGGAAGGTATGGTAGATGATGGTCGGCACGATCTCGTGCATGGCCTGGCCGATATAGTATTCGGGCCGCTTGTTGATGAGGTCGGTCGTGGCGTTATCGAGAATGCCCTCGTTTTCCAGCGCGCCCGCACTCTGGGCAAAACGGGCGGGATTGACGCGCACCGTCACCTCGCAGCGCCGCACATGGTAGGCGGAGGAAACCGTAATGCCGAATTTCTCGTAATCCGGCATCTTGTTGAAGGCCGTTGTCGCCGCCCCGGCAGTGCCCCCATGCGCCAGCATGGCAAGGCCAATTCCCCCCATGCAGTTCAACATGCGCCTGTGCATCGCCCTGTGCCTTCCTGTTCGCCCGCGCCATGCGGCAGTTATGAATATGGCGGCACACCGTGATGCGCCGCCATATACAATATCACAGGACTGGCCTGCCCGCAGGCAGCAGTTTCAGGCCCGGTCCCACCCGCGCAGCGCGAGCAGCGAGGGGCTACCTTCCATGCCGCAATGGCAGCCCGAGGGCACGGCCACGCTGGGCAGCGTGGCGAGCAGCATCATCCCCTGCTTGCGATAGGCCGCACCCACCCACGCACTCACGCGCTGGCGGAAGGAACGGATCGGGAGGGAGGGGGAAGACGGGGAAAATCCCACGGCGGGGACAGGAGAAAAACTACGCATCAAGGCGTTTCCCGTGAGCCTAGCGGGCGATACTGCCGCATGCTGCTCCTGTTGCTCTACTACGCCGCAACCAACGCCTTGCACATCCGATATTTTCGCAGATTTACGGGCCGATCCATGCTGTTTTCGCAAGGCTTATTCCGGCGGGTGTTGCGCGGAAAATACACCCGCCGGAACCCGCCGCGCTCAGATGCAGCCAACCTGCCAGCCAGCCCGCCATTCCTGCCCCGGCTGAAGGTGGAACACACCCGGGCGGGTGGAAAATTCACCACTGAAACCCACCGGGCTTGCAATGCCATGCCAGGGCTCGATGCACAGGAAATCACCGCCCGGCTTCATCCACAGGCCCAGATAGGGAAAGCCCTCCCATGTCAGCCGCAGGCCCGGCCCATCGGGGATGTGGTAGGTCAGGCCATGGCTGGCCAGCTGGTCGAGAATCAGCGCGTCCGGCGCAAACAGGGCCTCGTCAAGCGCCAGCGTGCGGCCCCTGATCGGGGTTGGCAGGGCTTCGGGCAGCAGCAGGCCGCCTTGCAGGCGGCGGATGGGGGCAGGCTCGGGCGCATCAAAGGTAATGACATGCCGGTTCTTGGGCACATCGGGGGCGAGCGGCCAGATGAAGGCGGGGTGCGCGCCAAGCGAGGCGGGCAGCACGCGCGCGCCATCGGGGTTGGTCACGCAGTAGCGCACCGACAGGGTGCCGTGCTCGATCCGGTATTCGATGACGAGGCTGAAGGCGAAGGGGAACATTTTGCGCGTCTCGTCCGTATCGACGAGTTCGAGGCGGCAGCCGGTCTCGTCACGCGCGAGCCAGCGGAAGGTGCAGTCGCGCGCAAAGCCATGCTGGGTCATGCGGTAGGGCCTGCCCTCTACCCAGGCGGTATCCTCGACCAGCCGCCCCACGATGGGGAACAGCACCGGCGACTGCCGCTGCCACGGCGCGCCGCCGCCCCACAGCAGGTCGCGCCCGCCCGCGCGCAGGGCGCACAGTTCGGCCCCCTTGGCGTGCACGCTGGCAGCAAGGCGGCCATCGCCAAAACTATGGGTATTCTCGGTCATGCTGGCGGCTCCATCAGGTTTCATGATGAAGCTACCATGCACGATCAGGGTGCCGCCTGCCTATTGGCGTGATGCAGGGCTGGTGGCCGGAGCGGGTGCTGCGGCAGGCTGCTGCGCGGGCGGCGTGGTGCCGGGGTTGAGCCGAATCGTCAGGCGCTCGACCGAGAAGGCAAGCCGCGCGCCGCTGCTGGTTGAGGTGAACTTGATATAGATGCCGTTATTGTTTTCCATGACGGCACCGCCCTTGCCCGCCCCCATCGTGGCCTCGCCCTGCACGGACCAGTACGTGCCCTCGATATCGGACACGCGATACAGGTTATAGACGGTGCCCACCGCCCTGGTGCGCGAAAAACCAATGGCAGCCCCCGAGCCACCCCGGATGCGGAAGGGATAGTCATGCCCCTCGAAGGTCAGCACGCCCTTGCCCCATGATACACCCGCCCCGACATCCGCCGCCGAAATGGCAAAGGTGATCGTTCCCGTATGGTCACCAAGCGCATCCGCCGCGCGGGCATGGGCGCACAGCGGACCAAAACCGGACAGGGATATAACAGCCGCGGTAGCGGCCACATATGCTAGGCGCAAAAGCAAACTCCCTGACTTCTGGCGATATGTGTCGCCCGGCTCCATGAAGGATTGGCATGGCTTCCATGCCGTAACGCCAACAGTGCCGCACAAATAGCAGCCATGCAAACCCTATCATGGACTTTATGCCAGGCGGCCCGGCTTTACGGCCTGGCAGGCGGGGTCAGGCGCTCGATCTGGGCGCGGGCCTCGCCATTGGGCAGGGCAGCGGTGTGCAGGTTGACGTAAACCTGCCCGTTCTGCAGCGCCTGCGCCTGCTCGGCCGAGAGCAGCACCGAACCGTGCTGGCCTGGCTTATAGGGGCCGGGAATGGGCACGAGCACGCCCGCTTCCTCGCCTGCCGGGGCGGGGCCATGGAAATGCGCCGCCGTGACCGGGCCGCTCAGGCCGCTCCATGTAATGACATACTTCACGAGGTTGGTGCGCGTGTTCAGCGCGGCCTCGACCTTGCCCTCGGGGTGGGATGTCGTACCATGTTCGCCTGCAAAATGCCCTTCAAGACGCACGACCGACGCCAGCGCGGGCGAGGCGAAGGCAACACTGGCCACGACGAGGGCCGGCAGGGCGGAAAAACGGATCATCTCTCTGACTCCAGTGCGGGGTGTGGCCCGCATGCCTTGTTCCGGTTTTTATGGGATATGCGTAACGTGAATGCGTATCACATGCATGAACCCCCGGGCAGCGCAACACAAATCCCTGTAGGGCCATGATGTTGCCAGATACTTAATCCTGATGGCGCTTTTTTTTCAGATATCCAGCGGGCGGGGCCGCTCCATCCAGCGCATGTCGGGGATGAGCCATCCGGCAAGGCGGCGGTAGCACAGGCTGCGGCGGGGCCATAACAGCCCCTTAAGGCCCGGCGTGGTGACATCGTGATCAGTCATCCTGTCATCCCTCTTTTACCATCAGGAGATTGCCTGAAAAGGCAGACCCGATCATGCCTTGAAATGATGAAAGTTTTTGGGTGCCGCCTTTTTTCAAAAAGGCGGCGTTCTTCGAAGCTTTTTGGAAAAAAGCTTCACCAAAACTTTTATCAAGGCGTTGTTTTAAAATACCCTTTCATGAAGGGGCGTGTCACCACGGATGGGAATCCGATATGAACCGCCCGGCATCGGTAATCATGCCAATGGCGAAGTAACACGCCGCGACACCAAGCAGCATCAGCAGGGCAGGAATGATCATGCGCATGCCTGTGCTGTGCCACCGCGCGCAGCACAGCGCAAGGGTTCAGCCAACCCCCGTGCCGCCCGAGGCCGCATAGACCTGCCCGGTGATGTAGCTGGCCTCAGATGAGGCCAGGAGCACGTAGATCGGTGCGATTTCCGCCGGTTGCCCGGCCCGGCCCATCGGGGTCTCGCCACCGAAATTGTGGATGTTCTCCTCCGTCTGCCCGCCACTGACCTGCAGCGCGGTCCAGAACGGGCCGGGGGCGACAGCGTTGACGCGGATGCCCTTGTGCACCATCTGCTTGGCCAGCGACTTGACGAAGGCGACAATGGCCCCCTTGGTCGCGGAATAGTCCAGCAGGATCTCGGACGGGCTGAACGCATTGACCGAGGCCGTAGCAATGATCGCGGCTCCGCGCGGCATGAGCGGAATGGCAGCCTTGCTCAGGTGGAACAGCGCATAGATATTGGTGCGGAAGGTCTCGTCGAACTGTTCGTCGGTAATATCAAGAATGCTGGCCTGATGGCGCTGGCGGCCCGCGTTGCTGACCAGTATGTCCAGGCCGCCCAGTTCATCATGCGCGCGCTGGACAAGCTGGGCGCAGTATCTGCTGTCACGCAGGTCACCGGGGAGGGCCACCGCCTTGCGCCCGGCCTCGCGGATGAGGGCCACGACCTCGCGCGCATCGGGTTCCTCCTGCGGCAGGTAGGCTATGGCCACGTCCGCGCCCTCGCGGGCATAGGCAATCGCGGCGGCGCGCCCAAGGCCGGAATCACCGCCGGTGATCAGCGCCTTGCGCCCGGCCAGCCGGCCCGCGCCACGGTAGCTCGTCTCGCCATGGTCAGGGCGGGGGTTCATCTTGCCCGCAAGGCCGGGCCAGGGCTGTGACTGCTCGGGAAAGGGCGGGCGGGGATAGGCATTTTCCGGGTCGACCAGTGGCGGGCGGGGCGCGGCCATTTCGGCTGCCTGCGCCCGGCTTGAGGCCGCCGCTGCCGTTACAAGCCCCGCCGCTGCTGCCAGCACGGTGCGGCGGGAGGAGGCGATATGGCTGTCATCTGGCATGGGGCAGGCTCCGTATCTGTAACAGGGGCGCTTGTGGCCCCGGGGCTACAGATCAAACAGTGCGCCTGCCGCGCGGTTGCATGCCGGGCGGGTTTTGTGACCGTCCGGTGCCAAAAGGACTTCGTGGAAATCCTATCGGGTCAATATGTTGCACATGGAAAGATGCCGCCTTTTTGAAAAAGGCGGCACCCAAAAACTTTTATCCTTTTCAGGCCAGGGCGGCGATGCCGGTGATCTCGACCTTCCATTTCGGGTTGGCCAGGCGGGCCTCCACCGTGGCGCGGGCGGGCTTGCTGGCGGGGTCGAGCCAGGCATCCCATGCACGGTTCATGGCGGCCATGTCATTCATGTCGCTCAGGAAGATCTGCACCGAAATCAGGTTTGCCTTGCTGGTGCCGGCCTCGGCCAGGATGGCGTCAATCTGGCGCAGGATGTCGGCGGTCTGGCCCTCGGCATCGAGGTCGGCATCATCGGCAACCTGCCCGGCAAGATAGACAAGCCCACCATGCACGACAGCCCCGGCGAGGCGTTCTTCAGGTTGCAGGCGTTTGATGGTCATGAAACGAATTCCTTATTATTGCAAGTTTCCAGAAATAACACCTTATCAAAATAATAAAAGTTTTCGAATGTCGCCTTTTTCCAAAAAGGCGACGGTCTTCCGAAGCTTTTGTCCTGGTCTATGCGCCCCCCTTGCCCGCCCCATCAGGCGGCAGGTGAAAGCGGCGCGTCACATCGAAAAACCGGGCATTCATGTGCAGTTCACGCACCAGTATTTCCAGATAGGCCACGCTCCACCCCAGATCGAGGCGGCGCGACAGGTTGACCTCGCCATCCACCGCAGCCCGCATCTGCGCAAGGGCCGCGGCCACGATGCGGGCCAGCTCCACCGGCGGGCCGCCCTTCCATGCGCCAAAGGCCGCAAGCGTGCGCTCGACCGTAGCCACCACGGCGGGCGGCAGGCTGCCGCGGGCCAGCAGGCCGCGCAGGCGGATCAGGTTCAGCCCCACCGTCATGGCCGACAGCACGCCATCCAGATACGCATTGGTCTGCGCATCGGACATGGTGGTCGCGTGCCTTACCAGCCGGGCAAAGCCGGTCGTGAGCCGGTTCACCCACGCGCCGGGGTCAGGTATGGCGGGAGCGAGGGCAATGCGGCGCAGGTCGCGCACGATCTGGCGGCGCATGCGCCACCGCTCGGCATCGGGGTCAAAGGGCAGCACGAGGCGAAACACCAGCACGCTGCACCCGATGCCCAGCACCACCGCGCTGTTGGTGTTGAAAAAGGTCAGTTCATCCAGCCGCGACTGGTTACCCGGATAGACCATGAACGGCAGGAAGTTGTTATAGGGCGCTGCCGTACCCGCCGTGCGCGCATCGCGCAGCGCAAGACCACCCACCATCATGGGCACGAACAGCGAGAGCACCAGCGTCTCCCACACCGCCTGGTCGGGCAGCACCAGGAAGGTGATGATGGCCGCGACCAGCACCGCCCATACTGCCCCGCGCAGGAAGCCGATGCTGTCGCGCACCGGGTTTTCATTGGCGGCAAAGCGGCTGCAGGTCACCACCACGAACATGGCGAAGGTCGCGCCATCGGGCCAGCCGGTGCACTCCCACACCAGCCCGCCCATCAGCACCGCAACCGCCGAACGGATGCCGTTATGCCACGCCGCCGTGCGGTCGCGCCATGGGGGAATGGAGAAGTGAAAGTGGTCATGCGCCGGCGCAACCTGTGTTGCCGCCAGATGCGCCAGCGCCGCATCAAGCCGCACCAGCAGCACGCCAAGCGAGGCATTGAGGATGTAGCCATCAAGATGCTGCTGCCCCGCCGCCCGGCCCGGCGGGGTGGGGCCGGATACGGCAATGATGTCATTGACGAGCTGCTGGCGGCATTCCGCCCCAAGGTCGCGCAACTGCGCGCGCAGGGCGGGAATGGCGGCCAGCGGATCCGGCCCCGCCAGTGCCGCCTGAATGTTGCCGAACAGCGCCTGCGCGCGTGCAAGCGGGGTGACGAAGGCAGGCGGCAGGTCGCCCGTGGCATGCATGCGCACACTCAGCCCCAGCCCGCGCGACATCACCACCGCAATCGAGGCAAGTGCTGCGCGCGCATGGTCGCCCGCGCGGGTGCGGTGCTGCATCTCCACCTCGCTGAACTCGATCTGGTCCGATACGGAAAAGACCGAGCCCAGCAATGTGCGTGACTTGAGGAACGCCCCCTCGTGCCCCTGCATCATGCTGCCGAGCGCCTGTACTGCCTGGCCTATGGCAGCGCCCACCTTCTGGCCGATCTCGCGCCGGGCCACGTCAATCAGGCTGGGGGCGAACACGGCGGCCAGCGCGCTCTCGCACAATATGCCCACAAAGATGTAGGTCGAGCGCGACAGCGCGATGTCAAACACCTGATGCGGCGCATTGGCGGCGTTCAGCGCAATCAGCCCGCTGGTAAAGGCCATGAGCACCAGCGCATAGGAATGAAAATTGCGCAGGAAGGTCGCCAGCCCGCAGCACACCCCCACCCACAAGGCCAGCACGGGAAACAGCAGCCACGCCGATTGCGGCATGGCGGCAATCAGCGCAACGCCCGCCACCGCGCCAAGGCAGGTGCCCAAAAGCCGCCACCGCGCCTTGGACATGCTCTGCCCGCGTGAATTCTGAGCCACGATCCATGTGGTCATGGGGGCCCATTGCGGGTCATCCATCTCCATCCACAGCGCCAGCACGAGGGCCAGCAGGGCGGCGATGGTCGTGCGCAGCGCAAAGCCGAAATCCGCAAGGCGCGGGGCGTAAAGCCAGCGGAACCGCCGCAGCAAGCCATCCGTCATGCCTGGCGCCGCAGCTCCCTGCCCCACCTGCTGCGGGCTGGCGCAATGCCCCTCTCACGTAATCGTGTCATGCCCCTCCCAATGGCAATAACGGGGGCACAAATCTACATGTTATAACGTAAATAGTTTTTCATGTTTCCCAGCCTTTTCGCCGGGCGTTACGGGCGATGGCGCTGCGTGCGCAGGGGGCTGCAAGGATACAGGTTTCCATGTGCAGCCTTTTTTAAAAAAGGCTGCATTTTCCCTGTGGTTTTAGCGGTGGCGGAACATCTCGTACAGCGCCACGGCGGCAGCGTTGGATACGTTGAGGCTTTCCATGTCGCTGCTCATGGCCAGACCCGCGATTTCATCACAATGCTCACGCGTCAGCCGCCGCAGGCCCGCGCCCTCCGCGCCGAGCACAAGGGCAACCCGGCGCTGGTGGAAGGCCGCGCCATCCAGAATGCCGCCGCCCGCATCAAGCCCCACCACCCACAGGCCACGCGCCTTGAGCGCATCAAGCACGCGCGAGAGGTTGACCACGCGGATCAGCGGCACGATCTCGAGCGCGCCCGAGGCCGCGCGTGCGAGCGTGCCGGTCTCGTCAGGGGCGTTGCGGTCCTGCATCACCACCGCCACCGCGCCAAAGGCCACCGCCGAGCGCAGGATGGCGCCCACGTTGCGCGGGTCGGTCACCTGATCGAGCACCAGCACCGGGCCGGGCTGCTCGAGCACCGTATCAAGGTCGGGCGGGGTCAGCATATCGGCCAGCAGGGCCATGCCCTGATGCACGGCGTCAGGGCCGCACAGCGCATCAAGCTGGGCACGCTCGGCACGGACGGCCTGGATGGGAAAGCCGCCTTCAAGCCTTGCCGCCAGGGTTTCCTGCGCTTCCGCCGTGACCAGGAGCTGGCGCAGCTTGCGGGCCGGGTTTTCAAGCGCGGCCTGAACCGCATGCAGGCCATACAGCCAGCATGTGCCGTGCGGAGCCGATGCGGCCCCACGACCACCCCGCCTGCCGCCCCTTTCAGGTGTGGCGCGGGCGGAAGAAGCGGAATGAGCCCCGGACGAGGCGCCACGGCGGCGGGATGTGCGCATGTTCATGATCGCTCTTTAAGCCCAACGGGCACCGGCGTCATTCCCCCAAACGAAAATTGTCGCAAATTTTTCACCCATGCCCTTGACTTACCCCCCGCATACCCCGTATTTACCCGCCCAACCTGGAGGGATGCCCGAGTGGCTAAAGGGGGCGGACTGTAAATCCGCTGGTGTACGCCTACGTTGGTTCGAATCCAACTCCCTCCACCATTCTCCTTTTTTCAAAATGACTGCAATCTGCATCACAACGCTGGCGCGCCGGCGCTTTTTGTGTTTTCCCGCCGTGCGAATTCGTTTGTGTATCGGCCATGACCCGAAGCGATGCAGGGCCTATTAGGAAGTTACACCCCCTTCCGCCATAATGGGCTATCAGGTGCCTGCCCTGTCGTGGCAACCCGGTTCGGTTTTATGGATATGATAGGCAAGATGGCGCGGAGAGGCTGGCATAGAATTATTTTCTGCATCGGCCTTGTCTATGCTGTCTGGGCCTTTGCGGTATTCAATGCTGTTGCGCTGCTGCTGGCCCCTGTCGTGCCGCGCAGGTGGCGGGGCACGGTCGGGCGGCGGTGGGTGTGGGTCATGTCGCGGCTTTCGCTCAACGTGCTGCGCGGGCTGGGCGGAATCCGGTGCGACGCGCGCGACCTCAGGGCACTGGCCCATATCCGCAACACCGTGGTGGTGGCCAACCATCCATCGCTGATGGATGCCATGCTGTTCACCGCCTACCTGCCCGACCTTGTGTGCGTGACCAAGCAGTCCCTGCTCGATCACCCGTTCTGTGGCGCGGCGCTGCGGCTTGCGCAGTATCCCGGCAACGACACGCCGCTGCGCCTGATCCGCAGCACGGTTGCACATGCGCGCGCGGGCCAGCCCATCCTGCTGTTCCCCGAAGGCACGCGCTCGGGCCGGGCACAGGTCAATGACGCCTTTCACCCCGCCTTCGCCGCCATTGCCATGCAGGCGGGCTGCACGGTGCAGATCATGGTCATCACCAGCACTTCGCCCTACCTGCGCAAGGGCGCCTCCCTGCTGCGCAGGCCAGCGCTGCCCATTACCTATACCGTCACGCGCGGCGCGACCCTGCCCCCGCAGGCCACCCACGCCATGACATCACGCGAACTGGCAGGCCAGGTGCAGGCCTGGCTGACCGAGGCCCTTGCCCGGCAGGCACCCCATGGAGGCATGGCATGAACCCGCCCGCCCCACGGCATCTTGTCGTGATCCCCTCCTACAATACCGGCCCGGTGCTGGCGCGCACGGTGGCCGAGGCCCTGGCCTCCTGGCCCGATGTGCTGGTGGTGGTCGATGGCAGCACCGATGGCAGCGCCGACACCCTGCCCGCCCTTGCCGCCACCCACCGGGGCCTGTCGGTCACGCACCTGCCGCGCAACCGGGGCAAGGGGGCGGCCATCCATCATGGGCTGCGCTGGGCGCGCACGCATGGTTATACCCATATCCTGACCATGGATGCCGACGGGCAGCACCCTGCCGAACAGATTGGCCGGTTCATCAAGACTTCACGCAGCGCGCCGGCGGCCATGATCCTGGGGCGGCCGGTCTTTGCCGATGACGCGCCCGCGCTGCGGGTGCAGGGGCGCCGGGTTTCCAACTGGTGGGCACGGCTGGAAACCCCGGGCAGTGACATCGGGGATTCGCTGTTCGGCTTCCGGGTCTATCCGGCGGCCGACCTGCTGGCGGTCATGGACACGGTATCGGGCATGCGCCGCTATGATTTCGACCCCGAGGCCGCCGTGCGCCTGTGCTGGCGCGGGCTGGACTGTGTCAATCTTGATTCACCCGTGCGCTATCTCAGCCGCGATGAAGGGGGCATCTCCCACTTCCATTACCTGCGCGACAACCTGCTGCTGATCCGCATGCATGTGCGACTCATGATCATTTTTCTGGGCCGCCTGCTGCGGCCCCTGCGCAGGCGCGCCGCACGGGCGTGAAAGGGCGGCCCCTCACCCCCGCGCGCGGTTGTTGAAGGCCCTGACGGACTCCATGATCGAGGCATGCTCGAAATTGCGGATGCGCCAGCGCCGCACGCCCGCTTCAACCCCGAACATGACCAGCACCAGCGGCAGGCTCGCCCCATGCAGCACCGCGCGCCACCATCCCGCGGGCCCCGCCAGCGCAAGGAGCGCGGGCAGCAGGAGCTGCACCGCAAAGAAAAGACTCCATGCCCATGTCAGCTGGCGGGTATAAAGCCGCACATCGGGCCGCAGCGTGCCGTGCACCTGTCGGGCCAGCATGGTGACAAGCGGCTCACGGCCGGGCCGCAGGGTGCGCGCGAACAGCAAAAGCAACGCGCCCTGAAGCACGGTGTACAGCACCACGGAATCCGCCAGCAGCACAAAACCGGGGGGCAGCGCGTATCCAAGCGCCGCAAGGACTGCAAGGCCCGCCCCCCATGCCACGCGCCAGCGCATGACGGATGCCGCCAGCAGCATGCAGCCCGCCATGGCCTGCCCCGTTACCAGCCAGCGCGCGGCAGGGGCCACAAACCCCATGCCCGAGAGCACATGCGCCCCTACACTCGCCACAAACAGCATGATAATGCCAGTTAAACGCATAGAACCGCCTGACCGTAAGAACCCACCATACCGGCATCACACTGAAGAACGATGCACAAAACCCGGCTTCTGTTACAGAATGATTCAGTATTGTTACAGGCCATGGGGCAGGGTATGCTCCGGACCACAAACCTTCTGATATTAATGTAAATAAATAGGCATAAATTAGTGGCGGAAAACCCTCCATCTCCATCAGAAACCGAAGTAGCGGCCCTTATTGTAGAGACCCTGCAACTGGACATGCCCGTCTCCACAATCGATATGGACGCCCCCCTGTTTGGCGATGGCCTTGGCCTGGACTCCATTGATGCGCTGGAACTCTCGCTGGCCATCAAGCGGCAGTACGGCGTGGAACTCCGTTCGGACACTGCCGATAAAGTGGATATCTTCCGCTCCGTGCGCAGCCTGACCCATTACATAGCAGCGCATTCCCCGTCCTAAGCCATCAGCATGCATGCGTTTCCCCTGCTCGGCCACCCGGCAGCCCCCCTGTTCAGAACACCGGAACGCCTCATAACCGGCAATGGCGTGCTCCATGCAGCCCACGCCCTTGCCGCGACACTGCCGCCGCGGCCCATCATCAACCTGTGCCGCGACAGGCTGTACTTTACCGCCGCCTTCTGCGCCGCCGTGCTGCGCGGGCAGTACAGCGTGCTGCCGGGCAGCAGGGCTGCCGGGCCGCTCGCGCACCTGCTGGCCCGCTACCCCGATGCGGCCATCGTGACCGATGCCGACCTGCCGCCCTGCCCGCTCCCGGTCGCAACGCCTGTCATCCGCCTCTCCACCCTGGCAGCCGATGGAGCGGGCACGCCCGCCAACCCGGACATTGCCGCAACACAGGTCGTGGCGCATATCCTGACATCGGGCAGCACCGGCACGCCGGTCGCCCATGCCAAGACATGGGGCGCGCTGAGCCGCCGGGCGCAGGCGAGCATAACGCTGTTCACGCCCGTACCGGGCAAGGTTGCCACCATCGTGGGCACGGTGCCGCCCTACCACATGTACGGTTTCGAGACGACGGTCATCCAGCCCCTCGTCACGGGCTGCCCCAGCACCACGGGGCCTGCCCTGTTCCCCGCCGATATCCGCGCCCGCCTCGGGCAGGGGCCGCAGCCGTGCATCCTGCTCACCACGCCGCTGCACATCCGTACGTTCCTGGCCGACCCCACGCCCCTGCCGCCCATTGCGCGGGTCATATCCGCTACGGCGCCACTCGATACCGCCACCGCCGAGATGGCGGAACGCTGCTGGCACGCCCCCGTTTTCGAAATTTATGGCAGCACCGAAACCGGCTCCATCGCCACGCGCCGCACCACTGCAACGCAGGCATGGCACCTGCACCCCGGCATCAGCCTACACCCCCGCCCCGATGGCACCGCCCGCATCGAGGCACCCGATGCCACGCCCCATGTCGTGGCCGATGCCCTCACGCCCCTCACGCCCGATACCTTCAGGCTGGAAGGCCGCATGACCGACATCATCAAGATCGCGGGGCAGCGCACGTCCCTTGCCGGGCTGAACGCCATCCTGCTGGGCATACAGGGCGTTGAGGATGGCACCTTCATTGCCCCCGAACCCGATGCCGTGCCCGGCCAGCCCGTGGGGCGTATGGAGGTCGTGGTGGTGGCGCCCACCCGCGCGGCACCCGACATCCTGGCCGCGCTGCGCGCACGCGTGCCGCCTGCCTTCCTGCCGCGCCGGGTCATGCGCGTGGATTCCCTGCCCCGCAACGAAATGGGCAAGCTGACCCGTACCGCCCTGCTCGCCCTTGTGCATGAACCACGCCCGGCCACCCCCGCCACGGCCACGGCCACGGCGGTGCAGGATGCTGGCTGCTTCAGCATAGCAGCAGACCACCCTGCCCTTGCCGGGCATTTTCCCGGCTGCCCCATCGTGCCCGGCGCGGTGGTACTGAGCGAGACCTTTGGCCTCATGGGGGTCGAACCCGCCCGGCTTGAACAGATCAAGTTCCTCCACCCCGTGCGGCCGGGCGATACCGTGCGGGTTACGCACACGACGCAGCCGCTGGCGTTTACCTGCACGGTGGGCACGCAGGTCGTGGCGAAAGGGCGCCTGCGCAATGGCGCCCATGCGTGAACCCGGACCCGGCTGGGTCAGGCCCGAGCGTGGCACAGCCGCGCTCTCGCGCTTCATGATCTGGCTGACGCTGCGGGTGGGACGCCCGTTTGGCGAGGCCATCCTGCCATTCATCACGCTGTATTTCCTGCTCACGGCCCGGCAGGCGCGCCGGGCCTCGCGCCAGTACCTGGCCCGCGTGCTCGACCGGCCCGTGCGCATGGTGGATGTGGCGCGGCATTTCCATACCTTCGCCGCGGCCATACTGGACCGGGTCTTTTTCCTGGCAGGGCGTTACAGGGGCTACAAAATCGACACCAGCGGGCTGGACTGCGTGCATGCGGCCATGGCGGGCGGGCGCGGATGCATCCTGCTGGGCGCGCATATCGGCTCGTTCGAGGCATTGCGCAGCGTGGGCCGCATGTCGCCCTTTCCCGTCAAGGTGCTCATGTTCCGCCGCAACGCAGGCGCGCCCACCCGCCTGCTGGAGCAGCTTGCCCCCGAATTCACCCATGATATCATTGATATCGGCGAGCCTGACGCCATGATCCGCGTGCATGAAAGCCTGGCGCGCAATGAACTGGTGGGCATGCTGGGCGACAGGGCGCCGGGGCATGAAAAATCCGTGCTGACCCCGTTCCTTGGCGGCATGGCGGCCTTTCCCGCCGGGCCGCTGCTCGTGGCCAGCATGCTGGGGGTGCCGGTCATCCTGTTCAGCGGGGTGCGCACGGGCTACAGGCGGTATAGGGTGCACTTCGAGCTGCTGGCGGAACAGATCACCATCCCGCGCAGGCAGCGGGCCGAGGGGCTGGCCACGTGGATGGGGCAGTACGCCCGCTGGATGGAACGGCTGTGCCACGCCCATCCCTATAACTGGTTCAATTTCCACGATGTATGGGTTGCCCCGCAGGTGGGAAAACACGGGGGGAACCATGAAAAACCATAAACGCGCCCTTGCGCCCGCCTTGATGGCACTGGCCCTGCTCCGGGGGGCGGGCAGCGCGCATGCGCAGGACGTGCAGCCGCCGCCCGACCTGGCGGCGGCCATCATCGCCCGCATCGGCATGGTGCCCGCACGGCACAATGCCTTTCATGAAAGCAAGCATATCGCGGCGCTCACGCATGACCTCGACTCATCGGGGGAGCTGATCTATGCCCGCCCGGGCCATGTGCAGAAGATCACGCGCGAACCGAGGCCCGAAACCCTGATCGTGCAGGGCACGACGCTGAGCCTGGCCCGCGGGCAGGGACCGGCCCGCGTGGTGGACCTGTCGCACCATGCGCAGCTTGCCGCCCTTGTCGAGGCCATCCGCGCACCGCTTGATGGCGACATCACCGCCCTGCGCCATGACTATACGCTGGCGGCACAGGGCGATGTTGCGCACTGGACGCTGCAGCTCACCCCCCAGCCTGCCATGGCGCGCTACGTGCGCACGATCACGATCGATGGCCAGAACAACGCCATGACCGTGATCCGCGTGGTGCAGGCCAATGGAGATACGCAGGTCATGCGCATCGACCCGCCCGCATGACGGCACGCCCGCGCTCCATAAAGCCGCTGGCCATCGGCCTGCTGGTCTCGCTGGTGGTGGCGGCGTGCGTGTTTGCGCTCATACCGCTGCGCACGGACATGGCGGGCTTCCTGCCCGCGGGCCGCACGGACAATACGCGCTTCATCATGCGCGAGATCCAGTCCGGCAGTGCCGCCACGGTCATCCTGGCCGGGGTGGAGGGGGCTGCGCCCGATGTGCTGGCCCATGCCAGCCAGGCCATGGCGGACAGCCTCGCCCGCAGCGGGCTGTTCGTGACCGTGACCAATGGCAGCCGGCCGCCCGATGGCGCGGACGAGGCCTTTCTGTTCAGCCACCGCTACCTGCTCGCCCCACAGGATCCGGCGCGCGATTTTTCGGTCAATGCGCTGCATGATGACATGCAGGCCGTGCTGGACATGATGGAATCCTCCGCCGAGCCACTGGCCCAGCATTATGGCCTGGCCGACCCGACCGGGGCCTTCATGGCGCTGCTGCGGGCCTGGGCGCCGCACAGCCACGGGCGTAGCATTGATGGCGTCTGGTTCGCCCCCGAGCGCGACCGCGCGCTGCTTTTGCTGCGCACCCGCGCCAACGGCATGGACCTGTATGCGCAAAAGCAGGTGCAGGCGGCGATCAATGCCGCCTATACGGCGGCGGCACGGCCCGGCATGCGCCTGCTCATGTCCGGGCCTGCGGTGTTTGCGCTGAAAGCCTCGCACGCCATGCAGGCGGATGTGGAGTTCCTGTCAACCGCCTCGATGATTCTGGTCACGGCGGTGCTGATCTGGCGTTTCCGCTCGCCATGGGTGCTGGCGGCGCTGGGCATTCCGTTCGCGCTATCGCTCAGCATGGCGATGATCGTGGTGCGGGTGCTGTTTGGCTACGTGCATGGCATCTCGTTCGGTTTTGGCATGGCCATGCTTGGCGTCTCGCTCGACTATCCCGTGCTGCTGATCGGCCACCGCGACCAGGGCGAGGCGGCAGATGCCCCCCTGCGCCGGATCGGGACCAGCCTGCGGCTTGCGGTGGCCAGCGCGTGCCTCGGCCTGACGGGCATGGTGTTCTGCGGGCTGCCGGGGCTGGCGCAGCTTGGCGTGTTTTCGGTTGCGGGGCTTGTAAGCGCCGCAGCCACGACATTATGGCTCCTGCCACGCCTGATCCAGAAGGCCGACCTTTCCCCCGGTGTCGCCACCCATGCCGACGGCATCCTGCGCATTGAATCCTGGCGGCGTTACCGCCTGTGGTTCCTGATCCTGCCGGTTCTTGGCGCAGGCGTGCTCGTGGCCCATCCCCCCCAGCGCGAGACCGATATCGCCTCCCTCAGCCCCGTGCCGCCCGCGCTGCGTGCGCTCGATGCGGAATTGCGCCACGAAATTGGCGCCCCCGATGCAGGCCAGGCCATTATCGTGCAGGCCCCCACCGTGCAGGGCGTGCTCGAACGCGAGGAACAGCTCATGCCCGTGCTCGACGCCCTTCAGGCGCGCGGGGTGATGGGCGATGCGGAATACGCCGCCCGCTTCCTGCCCAGCATGGCCCTCCAGCGCGCCCGGATCACGGGCCTGCCCGACACGCCAACGCTGACCCGCAACCTTGATGAAGCCCGTGCCGACCTGCCCTTCCAGCCCGATGCCTTTGCGCCCTTCGTGCATGATGTCGCAGCAGCACGCGCCATGGCGCCGTTACAGCCGGGCGACATGACATCCCCGCTCGTTGCCACCCGGCTGGCCCCGCTTCTATTCGCCCGCCAGGGCCAGTGGTTTGGCATCATCCTGCCCGAAACCGTGCGCGATACGGCAGCCCTTGCCACAGCCTTCGCAACGCAGCCCGGCATCATGGTGCTGAACATGCGCAACGAAACAAACGCCATCGTGGCCGACCACATGCATCAGGCCCTGTGGTGGACGGCGGCTGGCACCCTCATGGCAATAGCCCTGCTGGCACTCGGCCTGCGCAGCGGCGGGCGGCTGGCGCGCGTGTGCGTGGCGGTGGGGAGCGCTGGCATAATCATCCTGGCCGCGATGGGCGTGCTGGGGGTCAGGCTGTCGCTCATCCATGTCATTGCGCTGCAGTTCGTGATGGGAGTGGGGCTGGATTACGCCCTGTTCTTCGCCCGCCCCCAGATCGACCGGGCCGAACGCGCCCGCACCTTACGCACCCTGCTTACCTGCAATACAATGACCCTCCTCACCTTTGGCATCCTGGCATGCTGCCGCACCCCGCTTTTGCGTGATATCGGCTCAACCGTCGCGATAGGAGCGTTCCTGGCCATGCTGTTCAGTTTCATGATGGCGGCACCCCTGGCCGATACCACGCGGCAGGCCCGTTCATGAGTGCTACCATGACCGCCCTGCGCATGACCGCGGGCACCGGCATCAGCGCCATTGGCCGTGGCGTGGGCCAGACGCTGGCCGCCCTGCGCAACCGGCGCACCGGGCTGGAGCCGTGCGATTTTGCCGGCATCACCCATGGCTATGCAGGGCCTGTTGCAGGCGTGGAGGCCCACGCCCTGCCCCCGGCGCTGGCTGCCTATGAGTGCCGCAACAACCGCCTGATCGACATGGCCCTGCGCACCGATGGCGTGGCCGAGGCCATCATGGCGGCCCGCGCGCATTATGGCGCGGGGCGCATTGGCGTGGTCATGGGCACCAGCACATCGGGCGTGCTGGCCAGCGAGGACGCCTTCTGCGCCATGGATGCGCAGGGCAGGCTGCCCGCGAACTTTGATTATGAACACACGCAGGACCTGTTCTCGCTCGCGCGGTACGTGCGCGCGGCACTGGAGCTGGGCGGCCCCGCGCTGTGCGTGTCGATGGCGTGCGCATCCTCCTCGCGCGCGTTCATGGATGCGGCCTACCTGATCCGCGCGGGTATCTGCGATGCGGTGGTGGTGGGCGGGGCGGACAGCCTGTGCCGCATGACGCTGCGCGGCTTTGCCGCCCTTGAACTGGTCTCGGCCCGGCGCTGCCGCCCGTGCGATGCGCTGCGCGATGGCATCTCGATCGGGGAGGCGGCGGGCATCGTGCTGCTCGAGCGCCCTGATGGCCGCGCCATCAGCGGCCCCCCCGCCGGGTTTCGCGCCACCCTGCTCGGCTATGGCGCCAGCAGCGACGGGCACCACATGTCCACCCCGCACCCGCAGGGCGCGGGCGCGGCCCTGGCCATGCAGCGCGCGCTGGACAGTGCGCGCCTGCCGGTGGACGCCATTGATTACATCAACCTGCACGGCACCGGCACCCGCGCCAATGACGCGATGGAGGACAGGGCGGTCAGCACCCGGTTTGGCGCGCATGTGCCCTGCTCCTCCACCAAGGGCTGGACGGGACATACGCTGGGCGCGTGCGGCGTGCTAGAGGCCATAATCTGCGCCCTGGCCATCGAGCACGGGTTCATGCCCGGCTGCCTTGGCGTGGATGAAGTCGACCCCACCTTCAGGGCCAATGTCCTGACCACCAACATGGCCCGGCCCGTGCGCCATGTCATGAGCAACGCCTTTGGCTTTGGCGGGGCGAACTGCAGCCTGATTTTTGGAAAGGCCGCCTGATGCGCGTCTGGATTCCGGGCCTGGCCGTGCAGGCCGATGGCATGGCGGGATGGGAGCCCGCCCGCGCCATCCTGCGGGGGGAAGACACATGGCAGCCCACGCCCTGCGCCCTGCCGCCGCCTGCCACCCTCGCCCCCAACGAACGGCGGCGCACCAGCCCCATCGTGCGCCTTGCCATGGCCGTGGCGGCCGAAGCCTGTGCCGCGGCAGGCTGCGACCCGGCCGCGGTGCATAACGTGTTTGGCAGCTCCAATGGTGATGGCAGGGTGGTCAATGCCATCCTGCAGGCACTCGCCGACCCGGCAGCAGGCATATCGCCCACGCAGTTCCACAACTGCGTGCATAACGCGGCGGCGGGGTACTGGACCATCGGCAGCCAGTCCCACCAGCCCGTGGCCTGTCTTGGCGGGTATGACTGGAGCTGGGGCTTTTCCCTGCTGCAGGCCGCGGCCGAGGCGGTCGTGGAAGGAAAGACCGTGCTCCTGTGTGTCTATGACATGGCCATGCCAATGCCGCTGGGCCAGAAACGGGCCACGCGGGGCACGTTTGGCGTGGGGCTCGTGCTCTCTCCCCACCCCGTGCCGCACGCGCTGGCCATGCTGGATGTGGACTATGGAGCGGAGGATGTCAATCGGCACTCAAAAATAACCCCTGATCGGCATGCAATATTAACCCCCTGTTGAAGGCCCGGCCTGTCTCCTGAAGCCGTAGGCGTAAGGAGACAGGCCGGGGCAGGTATGGATCTGGA
>NZ_JAPIVJ010000015.1:0-66469 GCF_054182245.1 Komagataeibacter sp. NFXK3 | reverse complement strand
TTCAATTAAAATAATAGGATAGTAGTGGTTCTTCGGGATGCGTCGGGGAATTTCGTGGCAGGGCGTAGCTCTTGCCTACAAACTCATAACCTGAAGGCCGCAGGTTCAAATCCTGCCCCCGCAACCATCTGAACTTGCGATGCCAACGCATCACGAACCCCAGTCCGGAAACGGCCTGGGGTTTTCGTTTGTCCGCTGCCCGACGCCACCGTCAGGATGCCGGCCAGATCGCCCCGGACATCAATCTGGAGGCCCTTGTCGGATGGTGTGAGAATGATGGCCTCGATCAGGGAGCGGATCACCTCGGCCGCCTCCTGGCGCTTCTCGTCTAGATCCGAATGCAGCATGTCGTGCAGGCGCGCGAGCTGCCGGTGGTAGAATTCCGCCATCTGGGGATGGAGCAGGGGCGGGGGCGCCTCGGCGGTTGCAAGGAACTCCTTGAGTTCCGCCTTGCGGGCTTCGAGCTTCGATCCGCGCTCCTTGACCGTCTCGATCGAGATTGCTTCCGAAAGGTAGAGGTCCATCAGCCGCTGGATGTCGCGCTCGACCCGCTTCAGTTCTGATTCTGCTGCGCCGATGTCGGCCGACGCCTCCATGCGCAGCCGGTTCATCTCGGTGGTGAACGCCGCGCAGAATTCGGCGAACAGATCCGGGTCCATGAGGTGGTGACGCAGGGCATCGAGGACGCGGCGCTCCAGTGCCTCGCGGCGCATGTTGGTCCGGTTGTCGCAGGTGCCCTTGTTGCGCGCTGTCGAGCAGCCGAGCAAGGTGCCGGAGATCATCGAATAACCGCCACCGCAGCAACCACACTTGCTCAGGCCGGAAAACAGATAGCGCGGACGGCGTTTCTCGCGGAAATGGTCAGGTGATGATGTGTCGCGTGTGTCCCGGCTGGCGCTGACGCTGGCCTGCCGAGCCTTGACCGCGTCCCATAGTTCCTGATCGACGATCCGCAGCTCCGGCACCTCCTGGATCACCCATTCGGCTTCCGGATTGGGGCGGGCCTGGCGCTTGCCGGTATCGGGATCCTTGATGAAACGCTGCCGGTTCCACACCAGCCTGCCCACGTACATCTCGTTGTTGAGGATACCGGTGCCGCGTAGCCGGTTGCCGTTGATGGTCGAGAAACCCCAGGCACCGCTACCCGGTGCGGAGATGCCTTCGTCGTTGAGACGGAAGGCGATGGCGCGTGGTCCCAGCCCGGCCGCGAAATCGCGGAAGATGCGACGGACCACGTCGGCTTCCATTGGATTGATAGTCCGGTCGCCCCGGATCGGCTCACCATTGGCATCGAGCCTGCGTACGACATCATAGCCGTAGGCATTGCCGCCGCCGGACTTGCCCTGTTCGACCCGGCCTCGCAGGCCGCGATGGGTCTTCTCAGCCAGGTCTTTCAGGAACAGGGCGTTCATCGTGCCCTTCAGGCCGACATGGAGATGCGAGACTTCGCCCTCGGAGAGAGTGACGATCCGCACACCGGCGTAGTTCATGCGCTTGAAGACGCCGGCGATGTCCTCCTGGTCGCGGGAGAGGCGGTCCATGGCTTCGGCCAGCACGATCTGAAACCGTCCGCGCTGTGCATCGGCGATCAGCGCCTGAATGCCGGGCCGCATCAGGGACGCGCCCGAGATCGCGTGATCGGTATACTCCTCGACGATGCTCCAGCCCTGTTTCTCCGCGTGGGTGCGGCAGACCCGGAGTTGGTCGGCGATCGAGGCGTCGCGCTGGTTATCTGAGGAGTAGCGGGCGTAGAACGCGACCTTCATGACGGGGTATCCCTTACGGTCCGGAGCGGCGGCGCTGCTCCTTTTGCTGCGACCGGAACCAGTCCCGTGCCGCACGACGGGCCATGAGGCGGACAAGCGCCACAAGGCGCGGGTCGGGGGCATTGGGGCGCAGGATGAGCCGCAACTCGGGCTCTGGCGGCCGATATGCCGGGGCAATGGACTGGCTGGGTCTGTCCGTCATCGTCGCTCTCTTCCGACCGTAAGGCAAGGAAAACAGACACACGATCCGGGCAGATGACTGTTATTTCAATGGAAAACGGTAATACGAGAAGGCGTGCATGCACGTGCTCCAGAGTGCGGAATCGTAGTTATGGGTAGTCCCGGATAGCGGCGCGTCGTACAAATATTGGCTTACGGCGGCATCACGGAAGGGGAGGGCGAGTCATGAACGATACGGGAGTGCCGTTCTTCCGGCAGGTCGGATGAGCGGGCGCGCCATCGACTCTTCGCCCACGGAAGCGCTGGCTGGCCTCGTGGAGCGGGTGACGTTCCACAACGCCGAGAACGGCTTCTGCGTCCTGCGGGTGAAGGTGCGGGGGCAGCGCGATCTGGTCACCGTTGTCGGCCATGCCGCAATGATCTCGGCAGGCGAGTTCGTGCAGATGTCGGGGCGCTGGTTCAACGACCACACCCACGGGTTGCAGTTCAAGGCGGAGTTTCTCAAAGCCAGTCCGCCGACCACGGTTGAGGGGATTGAGCGCTATCTTGGCTCCGGCATGATCCGGGGCATCGGTCCGGTCTACGCGAAGAAGCTGGTGAAAGCGTTCGGCGAGGCGGTGTTCGACCTGATCGAGCAGGAACCTGGACGCCTGCGGGAGGTGACGGGCATCGGCCCCAAGCGTGCCGAACGGATCGTCGCCGGTTGGGCGGACCAGAAGGTGATCCGCGAGATCATGCTGTTTCTGCACAGCAACGGCGTCGGCACCTCGCGGGCGGTGCGTATCTTCAAGACCTACGGGCAGGACGCGGTCAAACTGATCAGCGAGAACCCCTACCGGCTCGCGAAGGACATCCGGGGGATCGGATTCAAGACCGCTGACCAGATTGCCCGGAAGATGGGGATCGCACCCGACGCAATGATCCGCGTGCGGGCAGGGATCTCCTATGCGCTTGGCGAGGCCATGGATGAAGGGCATTGCGGTCTGCCTGTGGGAGAGTTGCTGACCAGTACCGCCGAACTGCTGGAGGTCGCCACTCCTCTGATCGAGATGGCCCTCGCGCTGGAACTGGAAGCGGGCGACGTGGTGGCCGACAGCGTGGGCGATACGGGCTGTATCTTCCTGGCTGGTCTCTATCGTGCCGAGCAGAGCATCGCCGAGCGGTTGCGCGCCTGTGCCATTGGCCGTCCACTCTGGCCTGACATCGACGCTGAAAAGGCCATGACCTGGGTGGAAGGCAAGACCGGGCTGGCTCTGGCCCCCAGCCAGCAGGAAGCAGTGCGTCTTGCCCTGCACAGCAAGGTGCTGGTGATTACCGGCGGTCCTGGCGTCGGCAAGACCACGCTGGTCAATGCCATTCTCAAGATCGTGACGGCCAAGGGCACGGATGTGCAGCTTTGCGCCCCGACCGGAAGGGCGGCGAAGCGTCTGTCGGAAAGCACCGGGCTGGAAGGCAAGACGATCCATCGCCTGTTGGAGACAGACCCGGCCACGGGGAGCTTCAAGCGGGACGATACCAACCCGCTGACCTGCGATCTTCTGGTCGTGGATGAGGCCAGCATGGTCGATGTGCTTCTGATGCGCTCCCTGCTACGCGCATTGCCTGACAACGCCGCGGTGCTGATCGTCGGCGATGTGGACCAGTTGCCTTCTGTTGGACCGGGACAGGTGCTGGCCGACATCATCGGCTCCGGCGCTGTCCCTGTGGTGCGGCTGACCGAGGTGTTCCGTCAGGCGGCACAGAGCCGCATCATCACCAATGCGCATCGGATCAACGAGGGCAGGATGCCCGAACTGAGCGCGGAAAAGGGATCGGATTTCTACTTCGTGGAGGCGGCCGAGCCCGAGGTCGGGCTGCGCAAGTTGCTGGCCGTAGTGAGGGATCGCATCCCGGCGCGGTTCGGGCTGGACCCTGTTCGCGACGTGCAGGTGCTTTGCCCGATGAACCGGGGTGGCCTTGGGGCGCGGTCGCTGAATATCGAATTGCAGCAGGCGCTGAACCCGCCGGACGAGGTGAAGGTCGAGCGGTTCGGCTGGACCTATGGTCCGGGCGACAAGGTGATGCAGATCGCCAACGATTATGACCGGGATGTCTTCAATGGAGACCTCGGCGTTATCGGCAGGATCGATGTGGAAGAGGGCGAACTGACGGTCTCATTCGATGGACGGGATGTCGTTTATGGCTTCGGCGAGTTGGACGAACTGGTGCTGGCCTACGCCACCACCATCCACAAGAGCCAGGGCTCGGAATACCCGGCGGTGGTGATTCCGCTGGTGACGCAGCATTACGCCATGCTGGCGCGGAACCTGCTCTACACCGGCGTCACACGGGGGCGGAAGCTCGTTGTGCTCGTGGGCCAGAAGAAGGCGCTTGCTATCGCCGTGCGCAATCAGGGTGGCAGGCGACGGTGGTCGAAGCTCAGGGAGTGGCTTGCGGGTAGTTTTGCATGACGGAGCGATGCCTCCATGTCGGCTTCCGCCTCATGGCGGACCTCGTTACAAATTTTGGGAAAACCAAAAAGCGGACATGAGAACATGTCTCATTTGATTGGTCGGCTCAGTAAATCCCAACTGTCTTCAAAATTGCTGATGCCGGAGCAGATAGGTCCATGCCTTGTGTAGGACGGGTTAACCGCCGACGCGTTGTGCCTAGTTGTTTCAAGGGGAGAGAAGCAGTCAAAAATCTCAAGACGAGATTTTGAGCAACAAAATTGAGCTTACACCAAAAAAAAGGCATTATCAATCTTCTATAGCAGCCTGTGAGCTATACCTCGCCGGGTTGCAAATTGTTTGTTAAAGTTGATTTCAATATCCCTCTGCTGTCTGGATTATCCGGTTTGATGCAACACGACTTTTTCCTTCACCCCGTCGTCAATTCCCCTTATGGATATCCGGCGCGTCACTGGGCACTGGACGAACATGGGCAGCCAACAGGAACCCTTGTAGAATCACGACGAGCGGCGGAGTTCATCACTCCGGTACCCAAACCGAAGAAAACCAAGGCGACAGCAGCTCAGCCCAGTTTGATCTATACCGACACTGAGGGGCTTTCCACCGAAGAGCAGGAATACAATCATAGTCGCCTTATTAATGAGGTCCGTTCTGCCGTAGATGCATGGCGGCAGCTTCCTAACCCGGACCAGTGGGGCGTGACGCCTGAAACCGCACGGCTGCTTCGTCATTGGCGGCACCATAATTTCAGCGGAATCAAACCCTTTTTCTGCCAGATCGAGGCAGTCGAAACAGCAATCTGGTTGACTGAGGTCGCGCCCAAGTTGGGCAATCGGGGCGTGCGTTTCATCACGCACCTCAAACAGGCCAACGAGGGCGCCAATCCCGGACTGTTCCGCCTTGCGCTCAAGCTTGCCACCGGTGCCGGCAAGACGACCGTCATGGCTCTACTGATCGCGTGGCAAACCGTGAATGCCGTCCGTCATCCAGGGAGCAAACTGTTTTCATCAGGCTTCCTGATCGTGGCCCCTGGCATCACAATCAAGGATCGGCTGCGTGTCCTGCTCCCCAATGATCCAGACAGCTATTACCGTTCGCGCGAAATCGTTCCGCTCGACATGATGCCGGACGTGATGAAGGCCCGGATAGTCATTACTAACTATCACGCCTTCAAGTTGCGCGAACGGCTGGATATTGCGAAAGGTACACGGACGGTTCTGGAAGGCTGGCGGGAAGAGACCGTCCAGACGCTGGAAACGGAAGGCCAGATGCTCCAGCGCGTCATGCCCGAACTGATGGGTCTCAGAGCCTGAATCAGAAAGCGGTTTGATTGATTTTTCGCAGAACTCTGCGGATATGGGCAATCATCAACCACGCGTGGGATGACGAGATTGTTGCCTCGACATCCTTCGTGAGGCGACGGCAACGTCCGAGCCATGCAAAGCTACGCTCCACGATCCAGCGTTTGGGCAGGACGACGAAGCCTTCGGCCCGATCGCTACGTTTGACGATCTCGATCGTCCATCGGCCGAGTTCAGCCAGCGCACCACGCAACTTCTCGCCAGCATATCCCCCGTCACCGATCAGATGGCGAAGCCAGGGAAACAATGAGCGTATCCTGACCGCTACCAGCGGCGCACCATCACGATCCTGAATGTCGGCGGGATGTACAACAGCCGCCACGACATGACCCAGCGTGTCGGTCGCGATATGTCGCTTGCGTCCCTTGATCTTCTTGCCCGCGTCATAACCGCGTGGGCCGCCATTTTCAGCGGTTTTAACCGACTGGCTGTCGATAATGCCCACTGAAGGCGTGGCGTCTCGCCCGTCCTGCTCACGCGACAGGATCACGAGAATATGGTTCATGGCTTCCCATCGTCCCTCGCGGATCCAACGGTAGAAATAGCCCTGCACGGTCGTGAAAGCGGGAAAGTTACGAGGCAATTGTCGCCACTGGCAACCCGTAGTGACGATATAGAGGATCGCCTCCATGACCCGGCGCAAATCCGTACGTCGTGGTCTCCCCAGTCGTTTCCTCTCGGGCATCAAAGGCGCAATCAGCGCCCACTCCGCATCGCGAAGGTCGCTTGCATACTCCAGGTCGTCCCTTTGATACTGCGCTCGGGTGATTTCAGTCCAGGCCATCTTGATCTCATCAGGTTATCGCAAACCCATGAATCATAACCCGCTGAAATCACTCAACTCATTTTCGGTCAGACACTCAAACGTGTCGTCGTGCTCAATGATGAAGCACATCACTGCTATCGCGAGAAGCCGACAACGGATGAGGAAGGGGCACTCAAAGGCGACGACAAGGCTGAAGCCGATGAGAACAACAAGGCTGCCCGGCTCTGGCTCTCCGGCCTTGAGATCGTGCAGCGTAAGCTTGGCATCACAACGATCTTCGACCTCTCCGCAACACCATTCTTTCTGCGCGGCTCAGGGTATGCAGAAGGCACACTCTTCCCGTGGACGATGAGTGATTTTTCCCTCATGGACGCCATCGAATGCGGGATCGTAAAACTGCCCCGCGTCCCGATTTCCGACAACGTGCCCGGTAGCCGGATGCCGTTGCTGCGCAATCTGTGGGATAATATCGGCAAGGATATGCCCAAGAAAGGGCGCGGCAGCAGCGCTGTGGCTGACCCAGAAAAACTGCCGCATCTACTCTATGACGCGCTGGACGCGCTTTATGGACACTACCGCCAGGTCTTTGAACTTTGGGAGCAGCAAGGCATTGACGTGCCGCCGGTCTTCATCGTCGTCTGTAACAACACGACGACTTCCGAACTTGTCTATAAATACATATCCGGATGGAGCGAGGTTAACGAAGACGGTAACGAAACAGTCGTAAACACTGGGCATTTCCCGCTCTTTGCCAATTACGACGAAAACCATCAGCGTCATTCCCGCCCGCGCACCATCCTGATCGACAGCGCCCAGCTTGAATCCGGGGACGCTCTCGATCCTAGCTTCCGCGCCGCTGCATCCGATGAGATCGAACGATTCCGCCGCGACATTGCCGAACGTGTGGGTAACCCACAGGCCACCGCCAAGATTGATGACGCGACCTTGTTGCGCGAAGTCATGAACACCGTTGGCAAGTCCGGCAAACTGGGCGCGCAGATCCGTTGTGTCGTCTCCGTCTCTATGCTTACCGAAGGGTGGGATGCGAACACCGTCACGCATATTCTTGGCGTCCGTGCCTTTGGCACACAACTCCTGTGCGAACAGGTCGTCGGTCGCGCCCTGCGCCGCCAGTCCTATGAGCTGAATGCAGAGGGCTTGCTGAATCCCGAATACGCCGACATCCTTGGCATCCCGTTCGACTTTACAGCAAAGCCCGTCGTTTCAGTCCCGGCCACCCCAAAACCTACCACGCATGTTCATGCTGTGCGTCCAGACCGAGATGCTCTGGAAATCGTCTTTCCCCGCGTCGCTGCTTACCGCACTGAATTGCCTGACAAGAAGGTCACAGCGCAGTTCACTTCGGACTCCACGCTGGAACTGACACCAGACCTCGTTGGCCCGACAAACACCGAGAATGCGGGCATTATCGGCGAAAGCAATAACCTCACGCTCGCGGACATGAAAGACGCACGCGCCTCCACCATCATCTTCAAGCTTGCGACCTACCTCATCACCCGCACCTACAGGGACGCCGGGGAAGACCCGCCACTGCATCTCTTTGGTCCTATCCGTCGGATCGTCCGTGAATGGATGGACAATCATCTTGTCTGTAAGAGTGGGACATATCCCGCTCTTCTGCTTCGTCCCGACATCGCGGAGCGGGCAGCAGAGAAAATCAAGAACGCCATTACTTACGCCAATATTGGAGAAAAGCCGGTCATCGTCGTGCCCGATCCTTTCGCGCCGATCGGTTCATCGGCCGATGTGAGTTTCGTTACGACAAAGACGACATGGAAAACCGATCCAAAGAAAAGTCATATCAACGTGGTCGTTTGCGACAGCGACTGGGAAGCCGAGTTCTGCCGTGTGGTAGAGAAGAACCCGCACGTTCTGGCCTATGTAAAGAATCAGGGACTTGGCTTCGAAGTGCCTTACAATGATGGCCATGTTTCCCGCCATTACCGGCCGGACTTCATCGTCCGCATTGATGACGGAGAGGTCGAGCCAGTCAGTCTCGTCGTCGAAATCAAGGGGTATCGAAAGGAAGACGCGAAGGCCAAGGCCGAGACCATGCGTACGCTGTGGATTCCTGGTGTGAACCACCTTGAAACCTGTGGACGCTGGGCTTTTGAGGAATTCAAAGACGTTTTCGAGATCGAAGACAAATTCAATGAACTGGTGGATCGCCTGCGCGCCGCCCCCAAAACAACAAAGACGACAGAAGCGGCGTAAGAAAGCAAGACGATGACCGACACACGGAAAAACGAATTCCTTGAAGCCCTTCGTGCTGAAGGTGGGTCAGCCGGTAATGGCACCCTGCGCGAAAGACTGGACTGGGACGAGAGTGACTATAGAGACGTCAAAGAGGCGCTGCTTGCTGACGGAACAATTGCGAGCGGACGTGGACGAGGTGGTTCGGTGCGTCTTGCCGGAGCCTCTGTCGTCGAAGCACCGAAAGCCTCCTCCCAGAAGACGACTACGGAACCCCGCACAAAAGCAAAGCCCGCGACAAAAGGGGCAAAAACAAAAACGCCTGCCATAAGCAGCTATCGTCACGATGAAGCTACACGGCGGAACATCCCGACTGCCGAGTTTGAATCCATCATGGAGGCGGAGGATCGTAAGCCGAAGACACTCCTCTATCCCCGTAATCCCGACCTTGACCCGCAACTTGTCTGGCGCGGGAAAGATGAACAGGACCGTGCAACCCTCAGTGTGTCCGCGCCACCCCTGTATATTCAGGAGAAGGTCCATCCGCAGGCACTGATCGAAGATCTCAAGCGCCAGAGCCGCGTACGGGTTGAGGATGACACACCCGATCTGTTCGGCGATTTTAACGGCCTGTCGGACAGTCAGGCAAAAACCGAATTCTACCGTCACGACCAGCACTGGTCTAACCGTATGATTCTTGGTGACAGCCTACAGGTCATGGCCAGCCTAGCCGAGCGGGAAGGGCTGCGCGGTAAGGTGCAGTGCATCTATTTCGATCCCCCTTACGGGATCAAGTTCAACTCGAATTTTCAGTGGAGCACGACTAGCCCTCAAGTAAAGGATGGCAACTTATCTCAAGTGACGCGCGAACCCGAGCAGGTCAAGGCATTTCGCGATACGTGGCGCGATGGGATTCATTCCTATCTCACCTATCTGCGTGATCGGCTAGTTCTTGCACGGGATCTTTTAAATGCAAGCGGGAGTATATTTGTCCAAATTGGCGATGAAAATGTTCATCGCGTTCGATCTATAATGGATGAGGTGTTTGGTAGCGAGAACTTTATTTCGATGATAACATTTAAAAAAACTCACTACCAAGAGTCCTTGAATGTTTCAAATATAGCCGATTATCTTCTTATCTATGCAAAAGAAAAAGAAAAAAACAAGCATAGAAAAAAATTTACTGCCGCAAACTTGAATGATGTTGATTATTCTAAATATACAAAAGCCTTTACCCCAATCGGCATTCAAATAATCCCCAAGGAATGGAGAGAAAACACTTCTTTGTTTGCGGGTTCTTGGCGACCATTCCGAAGTGACATCACACTTACGCAGGACGGGGATTCTGGAAATTCTCAGATTCTGTGGGAAGTTGAAGGAAAATCTTACTATCCAGGGAAAGGACGCCATTGGCGCACCCACGATAAAGGTAGAAACAGACTTTACAAGTCAGGACGTGTGAATCCAAGCGTATCAAGGCCATTTTATATCGAAGGCTTTGATGATTCACCATCAGTATCCTCAACGAATATATGGACTGAAAGTTTGGCCGGCGCACAGGGTAAAGTGTACGTTGTTCAAACGAATGAGCGTGTGTTAGAGCGTTGTATTCTTATGGCAACCGATCCCGGCGACCTCGTGCTTGATCCTACGTGCGGTTCTGGGACAACAGCTTACGTTGCCGAACAATGGGGCCGGCGATGGATAACTATTGACACCTCACGTGTGGCGCTTGCGCTGGCCCGTTCACGACTGATGGGCGCACGCTACTCCTATTATCTCCTTGCTGATAGTCCGGAAGGGCAGCGCAAGGAGGCCGAAGTTACACGGTCCGTTCCGAAATCACACCCGACGCATGGCAACATCAAACATGGCTTTGTCTATGAGCGCGTGCCGCATATCACGCTGAAATCCATAGCAAACAATGCAGAGATTGACGTGATCTGGGAGGATTTCCAGACACGACTGGAACCTCTGCGGTCAGAACTTAATAAAACACTTGGTCAGCATTGGGAGGAATGGGAAATTCCGCGCGACGCGGACACAGACTGGCCCGAAGCTGCACGGAAAACGCACGAAGCATGGTGGGAGCAGCGTATTGCCCGTCAGAAGGAAATCGACGCATCAATCGCCGCCAAGGCGGACACCGAATATCTTTACGACAAGCCCTACGAAGACCGCTCGAAGGTGCGTGTAAGCGGACCGTTCACTGTTGAGTCCCTCTCGCCTCACCGGATGCTGGCGGTTGGTACGGACGATCAGTTCTTCGATCCCGGCAAGCCGACAGCCCCTTCACGGGATCCGTCCGTGCGTGATTTCGTCACCATGATCCTGACGACCCTGCGTGAAGCCGGCGTGCAGCAGGGCGACAAGCGCGAGCGGATTACCTTCACATCGCTCGACGTCTGGCCGGGTAAGATGCTTTGCGCTGAGGGCCGTTTTATGGAGGGCGAGACCGAGCGGCGAGCGGGTATTTTGATCGGTCCGGAATTCGGAACGGTGACGAAACCTGACTTGACCGCAGCGGCCCGTGAGGCCGGAGATGCCGGGTTTGATGTGCTGATCTCCTGCGCGTTTGCGTACGAAGCCAATGCGTCTGAGTTCAACAGCCTTGGGCGGCTGAAGGTCTTGCGCGCGCGAATGAACCCGGACCTTCATATGCAGACGGACCTGAAATCAAGCGGCAATCTGTTCGTCGTGTTTGGTGAGCCCGATATTGGCATTGAACGAACAGAAGATGGGGAAGTTCGTGTCCGCATTCATGGCGTGGACGTGTTCAAGCCTTCGACGGGTGAGGTTGTGTCGGGTGGGCCAGAGGATATTGCCCTTTGGATGATCGATACGGATTATAATGAGGAGAGCTTCTTCGTGCGTCATGCCTACTTCCTCGGCGCAAACGATCCTTACAAGGCTCTGAAGACGACATTGAGGGCCGAAATTGACGAAGAAGCCTGGACAAGTCTGAACAGTGAGGTCTCGCGTCCGTTCTCGAAACCCGAGACTGGACGGATTGCCGTGAAAGTCATCAACCAGTTTGGCGATGAGGTGATGAAGGTGTTTGACATCTCATGACCGAGTTCCGCATTGCCGATACGTTTACCGCGAGTCTTGCCCGGCTTTCGGGGCAGGAGCAGAAAGCCGCAAAGATCACGGCGCTGGACCTGCAATTGGACCCGACCGGCAAGGGATTGAGCTTCCACCGCATTGACCACGCAAAAGACCCGCATTTCTGGTCCGTCCGCGTGAACAGGGATATCCGCCTGATCGTGCATCGTATGGCAGGCAGTTTGATGCTCGTCTGGGTCGACCATCACGATGACGCCTATCGTTGGGCCGAGAGACGGCGGATTGAGGTTCACCCCGCGACCGGCGCGATGCAGATGGTGGAAATCCGCGAACGGGTTGAAGAATTGCCAGTTCCGGTGCTTCGAGAGAAGCGACTGTTTGCAGGACGCACGGAGGCGGAACTGCTTTCCTTCGGAGTGCCAGCGGATTGGCTAGCGGATGTTCTGGCCGTCACCGACGAAGATGCGTTGCTCGATCTGCTCCCTCACTTACCTGGCGAGGCGGCAGAGGCATTGATGGCGTTGGCAGTAGGGGAAAAGCCAGTTCCGACACGGATCGAAAAAGAGGTTCAGGGCTTCGCCCATCCCGATGCTCAGCGTCGTTTCCGCGTGCTGCATGGAGTGGAGGAACTGCGCCGCGCGTTGGATTATCCATGGGACAAATGGGCCATTTTCCTTCATCCCGCACAGCAGACGCTGGTGGATCGGTCTTTCTCTGGCCCCGCGCGGGTGATGGGTTCCGCCGGAACGGGAAAGACGATTGTCGCCTTGCATCGGGCAGTGCATCTGGCACGGGTTCATCCGAACGAGCGGATTCTGCTCACAACCTTTTCCGGTCCGCTGGCGCGTGCGCTGGCGACACGTGTGTCGTTGTTGGTTTCGGACGACAGTTCGCTCGCCTCCCGGATTGACGTAAGTTGTCTGACGCAAACGGGACTGGGGCTTTACGCGACCCTGACGGGAAAAAAGCCGCTTATAGCATCCTCAGCCGATATTCAGAAGCGGCTGGCACAGATCGCGAATGATGCAGCGCACAGCCGGTTTTCGCTCTCCTTTCTGTTCGGGGAGTGGAGTGACGTCGTAGATGCGCGCCAGATCCGTGATTGGGAAACCTATCGCGCAGCATCACGTCTGGGACGCAAGGCCCGCCTGGGGGAAAAGCAGCGTGCATCTCTCTGGATGGGCTTTGAAGCGTTACGGAAGTCACTTGCCCAAGACGGTCTGATGACCATGGCAGATGTGTTTCTGGCTCTGACCGACGCATTACAGGAAGGACGACTGGCGCCTCCTTATGGTTTTGTCATCGTGGACGAGGCGCAGGACCTGGATATCGCCGAAGCGCGTTTCCTGTCCGCCCTTGCTGGTAGAAAAGAAAACGGTCTGTTCTTTGCGGGCGATCTTGGCCAGCGGATTTTCCAGCAGCCTTTTCCATGGAAGGCAATGGGAATAGACGTTCGCGGCCGGTCGTCCACCTTGAAGATAAACTATCGCACCTCGCATCAGATCCGGACGCACGCAGACCGGCTCCTCTCCCGATCCGTCTCGGATGCTGACGGTATTGCGGACGAACGGGCCGAGACAGTCTCTCTGTTCGATGGCCCAACGCCGATTGTTGCCTTGTTTGATGATGCTAAGACAGAAGAGGCCGAGGCGGGACGCTGGATTGCCGAGCGCATGAAGGAAGGCTGCCTGCCGGAGGAGACCGCTGTTCTTGTTCGCTCCCGATCCGAGATCAATCGGGCGAAGGCTGCCGTTCGTGCAGCCAGAATAACGGCTACAATATTGGACGACACGCTCGTCCTCACGCCCGGTTCCGTTTCCATATTGCCGATGCACCTGGCAAAAGGACTGGAATTCCGGGTTGTCGTGGTTATGGCGTGTGACGACGAGGTTATCCCGCTTCAATCGCGGATCGAGCAGGTTGCAGATGAAGGTGAACTCGAAGAAGTTTACGCCACTGAGCGCCACCTTCTTTATGTGGCCTGCACGCGGGCGCGAGATGCGCTTTGGGTGTCGGGGGTAAAACCGGGATCAGAATTCCTAGATGATTTGGAGAGTCTTAAGTAATCAATTTTTCGTTTGAAGCGAAGGAGACTAGGGCCTGTTAGGCCTTGAATGACAGAACGGACTGCATAGCTGTTTATGATGAGCATGATGCAGTCTGTCTTTTCTGATGCCGCCTGGTCCGTCTGGGAGCCTTTGATCGAGGAAGTCCGTCCGAAGGGCAAGACCCCACCGAAAAACTTTTGACGGACGATTTCTGCGATTTTCTGGCGCCATCAGAACGGCGCAAAGTGGCGCGCGCTGCCATCTGAGTTTGGTCCCTGGTGGATTACCGCCCAACTGTTCATTCGCTGGTCGAAGCTTGGTGTGTGGCAGCGCCTCTTTGAAAAGGTAAGAGGCGCGGAGCCGGCATTGGGCATGGTCTTTCTCGATGGCACGACGATCCGTGCCCATCACAAGGCGGCCGGGGCCGCCAAAAAAGGGGATACAGTGAACGCTGCAGAGATCGTGAGGCGCTTGGCCGCTCACGTGGAGGCTTTGGCACCAAGGTCTGCGTAGCTGCGGATGGACATGGCAAGACACTGTCTTTCACGTTGTCGCCCGGACAGTCACACGAACTGCCATCCGCTTATGCCCTGTTCGACGACCTGCCACACCCACCGACCTATATCGTCTGTGACCGTGGGTATGCCTCGCATAAATTCCGCGAATATCTCTGGAACCGGGGATCTCGTCCTGTCATTCCGCCAAGGAAGAATGATCCGGAAGTCGCCTGTCCCAAATGGGCTTACAGACACCGGCATCTGGTCGAAAATCTCTGGGCAAGACTCAAGGAATGGCGGGCTATCGCGACCCGGTATGAGAAGACCGCCGCATCCTTCTTCTCCGTCATCCTCATCGCGGCTACAGCAGACTATATCAAGGCCTAACAGGCCCTAATCAACGATGTCTGCTTGTTTGTAATAGGATCTAAAAGCAGACCTTTCGCTTCCCCCCCAGAGCTGCCTGAGAGACACCACGCAGGCGGCCAGATACCGTGATGAGAAACTGGGGCATTTAATGTGAAGATTTATACAACGCACACGAAAGTGCATTTTACGTACGCGTGGGGTGAGCACCGTTAGAATTCGTGTCATCGCTCCACGCCTCAGTTCGGTACGATTTTCTGCGTCGCCACATCGTAGTGGAAGAGATGTAGCTGCCCGTCCTCGATCAGTTTAACGGCTTGGCCAACGTGTTCTGGCAGCACATAAAACCACTCTTTTGGCGAGATCTTCTTTCCAAGACGATCCACGACGAATAATTCGGCAGGGCGTGCGGATACAAAAAAGCGATGCAGAAGATCCTCAACTTTATGGCGGGAGAGGTTCTTGAGGCTGTATGTGGCGACGATATCCACTGGAGCTAGTAGAAATGTTGGATCGTTACGGGCATCAGCTACACGGCGGGCGACATCCTGACTGGTCACACCAATTTTGTGTAAGATCATCCGCTGCTCTCGAATGGCAGGATCCTCTGAGCGCGACCGGGCGACATAGATTGTGCCAGACAGTTCGAGTTGATCACTCTCCCATTCTGGATCAACCGGACCAAGACCCACCTTCTGCACGGTGCGCGCAGTCTTGTCTTCGGATAGCGACTTCCGGAAGGAAGACATTAAGGGATCGCTCTCTGTCCCGTTAGAGAAGATGACCCGTAACCGGTGATCCCGAGAGCCGCCGCGAGAGGTCATCTCAGACTTCTCAGCAATCATGGCGAGCAAACCGTTCCGGATGAAAAAATCCCCTTCTATGGGCTCAATAATGGCCCATTTCTTCACCGCTCTTACTTTTCGCTCTCCCGTCTCCAGAGCACGCTGTACTGCTTCAAAGCGCTCACGAAATTTCTCAAAATCCCGGCAGGGTACAAACTCAGCGCGATGATCGGGTATCACCCGTTCGCTTGAGGGGGTTGTGTGTTGGAAGGTGACGAGTGAGGGATCAACCTCCAGTTCGTCATCATCAAAGATATCATCGAGACTTTCCGGGATGGCCTCCTCAGGGACTTCGTCTTTCCACGAGCGAGGCGGGGCGATTGACTTTTCGTCCAGAAGTCCTAGGCGGTCGGCTGCTCGCATTTTCTCGGTTGGTGAAGTTTTTACAGCGCCCCAAGTCATCGCCAGCTTCATCTCGTCATGGGCAAGTGCCTCTGGGTCCGGCAAGCGGCCGTTCTGCTCGACAAAACGGGTAACGTCCAGCAACACCGCGACGCCACGATCTGTGGTGTTTCCACTTCGGGTACCACGTTGTTTGAGATCCAGAAGACCAAACTCGTCGTGTTCGCTGTAGATGTCATCCAGAGAGGGGCGCACCATTATTGTGCTGCCTCGCGTAGACGCTTGGCTTTTTCGGCTTTCAGCCAGGCAAGCGCTTCGGCCATGCGTTTCTCCAGTGTGTTAGCGGAGTTCACATTGGGCTCGCGGCCTTCTGTCGCGCGAAATGCTTTAATGCGCGGCCATAAAGTCCGTGCTTCGTCTCCACTCATATTCACACGCAAGGCAACCATGGCGGATTGCACATGCGCGAGGATCTCAGCATTCAACGATTTAGACGCGACTTCGAAGCGCTCCTGAAAGACGTTGATGCTATCAATCAACTCAATATCGATGTCCCGAACATTGATAAATTTCTTCACCATCTCCAGCAGAGTGTTCGGAGCACTGTCAGGTGTCTCCTCACCACCATCGTCCCCTTCGCCTGTTGTGGGGGCACCTTCGGTTGGTGGAGCACCAAGCACGGATTGCGCGCCCGTAATATCCTGCTCGGCTTGCTTGCGGGCCAATGTCAGGACGTTCATATGCGCAGCCAGATGCTGGCGAACGGATTCAGCCTCTTCTGTGTCCAACGTCTCGTAACGTCTTTCGATGATATCCGTCAGAACCATTTGCGTTGCGACTTCAGGGGCGGTTTCCGGTGACAGCACACGGCGATCCATTTCCTGATAGGCCGTCGCCATCAGATCGTTCATGTCCTTTTCACAAATCGCCCGCGCGCGGTCTGTGGGTGGCTCCATGAGGCCTTTAATCCCGATGGTGACATTACCTTCATCATCCGTGCCAATCGGTGCACGAACATCCCCATCTTCCCGACGGTAGAATTTCAGGTTCGGAGCGAGGACCTGCTCCATCAGCAGTGAGCCCGAGATCGCTTTCAGCATATCATTCACAGCATCAGTGACGACGCCCGTTTCAACTCCTGGCTCAGCGACAAGGTTTGTAAACAAGGCACGCGGCTTTCCGGGCGCATCACGCGTCGCACGACCGATGATTTGCACGATCTCAGTCAGAGAGGAGCGGTAGCCGATGGTCAGAGCGTGTTCACACCACACCCAGTCAAAGCCCTCCTTGGCCATGCCAAGCGCGATGATAATATCGACTTTGGCCCTGTCAGCGTCATCATCACGCTTACCATCCGCTCCTCTAATCTCATGGGATAGAGCGGTCTTCACGTTGTTGCGGCCCGGACCATCATCCACCAGATCAGCAATCTTCAGAAGCCGTCCTTCTGCTGTGCGGACCAAATCAAAGCCGGTCTCAGGGTCTCGACCTTCATGCTTTCCTAAGAAATCAAGGATCCGACCAACCTCGTTGTATTTGTCATCAAATGCTTCAGACGAGCCGCGATGCGGGATATGGATAATCGTCTTTTGATTGGGATTCAGAACCCCTTCAAGGCCGTTGATGTAGTTTCCTTTATAGAACTCGTAATTGATGCCGAGGGCTTTGAGGAAGGTGTAGCTCTCTAACTGCTCGTAATAGCTGTAGGTAATTTTGGTGAAGCGGTCTTCGTCTTCCTCCCGGAGAACCGGATCTGAATCCCCCCGGAAGTAGCTGCCCGTCATTGCCATGATATGGCATGCATCACGGGTAATCAGGTTCCGCAGAATAACGCCGAGGCGGTTGTTGTCCGATGCCGAGACGTGATGGAACTCGTCTATCGCAATGAAGCATCGATCAAACGCTTCGATACCACTGGTCTCAATGACAGCATCAACGCCAAAACGGAATGTCGCATGGGTGCAGACCAGAACCTTTGCGTCGCTTTGCAGAAAGGCTTGGAACGCTTTGACCTTTTCTTTGCTCGCGTCATCGCCCGTCAGACAGAGGTTCCAGCGTGGCTCGACGTCCCAATTCGCCTCAAAGCCGTAGCTCATCAGATCCGTAGAGCGAAAAGAGCCACCGATTGACGTTTCAGGAACGCAGACAATCGTCTTTTCCAGTCCCTGATGCAGCAGCTTATCAAGTGCCACGAACATGAGTGCGCGGCTTTTACCCGCAGCCGGGGGGGCTTTGAGAAGGAGAAACTGCGCGGCACGGGCATCGTAGGTGCGGGCCTGCATCGGGCGTTGGCCTAATGCGTTCGTCTTGGCTGTTGACGTGCCATAGGTGACGTTGAGCATCTCAACCATGGGTCAGGCCTTTTTCTTTTTGCTGGCAGTTTCTAGCGTTTTGATCTTGGCCGCATAGAGCTTGAAGAGTGTTTCCAGGCGTTCCGTATCATTGCGGAAGGGGCGGCCGATATACATGCTCTCCAGCAAGTCATCGTTTTCCTTATGCACCGCGCGAATGTCGTCAGGCATTTTGTCCGGATCGTATAAATCCGCGATCGTTTTGGGGTAGTGGGAGTAGCGGCATTTCAGGATGCGGCGTGCAGAGGCTGAGAGGGCTTCCAACTGCTCGTCTGTGAATTTCGGGACTGGAAACGTGTTCCAACCGAGCGTGTTCGAATAGCGGAAATCGGACTTCAGTTTGCCGCAGACAGTGGCGATCCAGACAAGATGCAGACGTGACGCAATGAGCGCGATGCACCATTCAGGAGCGTCGTAGAGGACCTGATTAAGGTCCGATGAAATCACGTCAGCTCCCACCCTCTCCACAGGAAGGTACGGGCGGCGCTCTGAGGTGACGCGGGGGACGAGGATGGCGTGGTTTTTCGGAGCTAAAAGGTCACGGAATTGATGAGGGCGGGCAGCAAGTTTGCGCCCTCCAGCATCTTTCATGCTGATGCGAATATCGCGTGATTTTTCTATTCGATTGCGGATCATAGAAATTGAGTTTGCTTCGGCGAGGTCATCATCCCTAATCCATAGGCAATAACGCTCAACCCCCCGGACAACTTCCATGGAGCCCATAAACTTACGAATGAATTTCTCAGATCTGGGGTCCGAAACAATAAATTCGGCGCGCTCTTCTGGAGAGAGAATTAGCGATCCGCCTTCTACCGGTTTGTTTCCATAATCCATGATAGGCAAACCAAACATAGACCTCCTGATGCTATCAACGAAGACATGCGGACTATCAACAAGGTAGGAATTTATATTTTGCGACAAACTTCCAAACCCATTGGAAAAAAGAAACTTATCTTCTTTAGAAGCGCGTCTAATACCAATAATGGAACAAATTACAGCGGCCTTGGACGAGGCGTTATTACTCCATTTGAAATCCTTGTGAGCAAAAGAAATTTCCAGATCATCACCAAGAATATGCGGCCACAAAGCCGCAACAGATTGTCCTTGGCATATGGAGTTTGTTGATACGAATGCCGCTCGCACAGCATATTCACGCACAAAGCAGCTCGCTTTAAAAAACCATGCCGCTACAAAATCAAAGGCGGCAAAGCTCTTAACGTCTTTAGCAAAAACATAGGCCAAATCAGTTTTTTGTTCGCGGCTTTGAAAAGTTGACCCTAAAAACGGCGGATTCCCAGCAATAAAGACTTCCTCTTCTTTGACGGGCGGAGGGCAAATTTCTTCCCAATCAAGTCGGAGGGCATTTCCTGTATGAATGCGAGCAGCATCCCTCAACGGTAAGGCGGCAGGACAACGCCCAAAAACGGCCTTAAAACTCGCATTGGCCTGGTATTCAGCGATGAACAGCGCGAGCTTCGCCGTTTCAGCGGCGAAATCTGAAATTTCAATTCCGTAGAAATGATCAATTTTAATACGCGAGAACATCTCGCTTGTGCCCATGGCATTACGGCCCTCAAGCTCTTCCAGACGCTGCATGATGCGCGTCTCGCGTGCCCGGAGTTCTCGATAGGACACAACAAGGAAGTTCCCCGATCCGCAGGCGGGGTCAAATACACGGATGTGGGACATCCGGCCCAGTGTTTGCTGAAGTGCGCGGGCACGATCCCAACCCTTATGGATCTCCGCGTCCAGATCATCGAGAAAAAGCGGCCCGATAACCTTCATGATATTCGGAACCGAGGTGTAATGCATTCCCAGTTCAGAGCGTTGCTTGGCATCCGCTACGGACTGGATCATTGAACCGAAAATGTCTGGATTGATCTTACCCCAATCTAACCCGCAGGCCTCACGCAGATAGCGGAAGGCAATAGTATTGAATTTCGGTGCATCAATGACGCCAGCAAACAGCCCGCCATTCACGTAGTCCAGTTCACCGGTCCATGCGGGCAGACCTGTTCGTTTATGCCGGGGCAGGTTCATCGCTTGGAAGGCGGCAATAAGGACCTTATGGGCTTCCTCACCTTTATCGTCAGCATAGGTGAAAATCAGGCGGGAAAATTGCTGCTCTGGAAAGATGCCGACGTCTTCGGCAAACATACAGAAGATCAGCCGCATCATGAGTTGGTTCATCTCATGACGACGTGCATCTGTTCCCCAGTCGGGGTTTGCCCTGATTAACGCGTCATAAAGCTTGGCAAGTTTCCCAGTCGCCTTCACATCGACCGGGTTTTCCTCAACAGCACGATACCGCTCTTTGCCCGCAGCAGGGAGAAAGAAGCCGAACTGATCCCCCAACTCTTTGAAGGCGCAATGAAGTGTTTCGCCCGAAGCAGTATGTTCCGCCGCAATCATCTCACCATCCGTTGCGAGCAGAATGGCGGGTTTGGCAGATTTCGTTTTCTTCGATGCTCTCAACTGCTCAAGAGTAGTGTCGCTCTTTCCGGTTGGGGCCGGTGCATAATGAAATCTCTTACCAAACAAGACCCCGCCCGGAAGGTCAGATTTATTGGTCGACCCGTTACGAAGCTTTGAAATTGCCGCCTGTGAAGCATCTGTTGCTTCAGCAAACGAGAAGGGAAATTCGTCTGCATCAAAGGATGCCTCCACGATCTTGGATAGAGCGTCGTAGATTTCAGTCGGGTTCATGTCGGGCCTTGGGGTGCAGCAGAGTTCAGCAGGATCAAACAACTGGCGATATTACTGCAACCGTGTGTCACATATGACAAGGTAAGCCGGGACGTCAGGAGAAGGACGCCTATGTTTGTGTATCACTGCTTTTGGCTATACCGGCATGAGCCGCCCATGGACTTATGGACAGCCGCTCCGCGGTCGCTCGCGTCCTGATGGACAGCCCTGCCGGCTGACCACAGGGTGCGGCTCTGCCCACAAGTCCACAGGTTCAATATCAACAAGCATCTCTCTATTTTTCAAATAAGATCGGTCGACCCGATTACGCTTCCTATCGAAAGTCCCGTGCCTTCAGCAGCTCCGATCCCTGGAGCAATGGCGTGCGGTCTTCCAGACTGAGCACAACGACATGGATCACCTCGCCTTCCTTCTGAAGCCTGCCCTTACAGGCCAGAAGACGGGAGGCGAGAAGAGGACGGCGGTATTTCTCCTGTACATCCTTCCAGACAATCAGATTGGCCGTGCCCGTTTCGTCCTCGATCGTGACGAACATGGTGCCGTTCGCTGTTCCTGGCCGCTGCCGCATCAGGACAAGACCCGTAAGCTGGATCCGGCGCCCATCCCGTAGATAAGGAAGATCCCCGCAACGAACGATTCCTTCTTTTCGCAGTCCCTCCCTCAGAAACGCGACGGGATGACCTGTCAGACTGAGGCCAGTGGCCCGGTAATCCTCATGCACCGACGCCCGCTCTGACATCTGCGGCAGGGCAATTTCCGGCTCGATCATTTCCGGAAGTGGAAAGTTCCGGCCCCGATCCGCCGCTTCGAACAATGGCAAAGCCGTGTCCGCGAGCCCTTTGATTGACCAGAGCGCAGCACGGCGCATCTGTCCGAACACCCGGAAGGCATCTGCTTCTGCCAGACATTCCAGGGCCGAGACCGGCACATCGGCACGCCGCCACACATCGTCAATACTCTCATAATCCGGCATCCGAGACGCGATCAGGGCGGCACCATGGCCGTTCGCCAGCCCGCGCACCATCCTGAACCCCAGCCGGACCGCCGCGTACCGTCCATTCCGGCCGCGCTCCAGGGTGCAATCCCATCGGGAGGCATTGATACAGATCGGCCGGACCTCGACGCCATGGCGTTGCGCGTCCTGAACAATCTGCGAGGGCGCATAAAACCCCATGGGCTGACTGTTCAGCAGGGCGGCGCAAAACACATCCGGGTGATGGCATTTCATCCAGGCGGACGCATAGGCGATCAGGGCAAAGGAGGCGGCGTGACTTTCGGGAAAGCCATAGCTGCCAAACCCTTCGAGCTGGCTGAACGTCTGTTCGGCAAAGTCCTGCTCATAGCCATTGGCCAGCATCCCGTTCACCAGCTTGTCGCGGAACGGCGAGACCCCGCCTGTCGCTTTGAACGTGGCCATCGCACGGCGGAGCTGATCCGCCTCGCCTGGCGTAAAGCCCGCGCAGTGGATCGCCACCTGCATTGCCTGTTCTTGGAACAGCGGCACGCCCAAAGTTTTCCCGAGGATCCCGCGCAGGGTCTCGGACGGATAGGTGACAGGCTCCAGTTTCTCTCTCCTGCGGAGATAGGGATGAACCATATCTCCTTGGATTGGCCCGGGCCGGACAATCGCGACCTGTATCACCAGATCATAGAAAGTCCTGGGCTTCATGCGCGGCAGCATCGACATCTGCGCCCGGCTTTCGATCTGGAAAGTGCCGAGCGTGTCAGCCTTCTGGATCATGCGATAGGTCTGCGGATCCTCGGCCGGGATCGAAGCCAAGTCCATGCGGGTCTGATACACGGTGTGCAGCAACTCGAACCCGCGACGCAGACAGCCGAGCATTCCCAGGCCCAGAACGTCCACCTTCATGAAGCGCAGCACGTCGATATCGTCCTTGTCCCAGACGATGATCTGCCGTCCGTCCATGGCCGTCGGCATCAGAGGCACGAGTTCGTCCAGGCGATCCTCGGTCAGCACAAATCCGCCCGGATGCGTCCCAAGCTGGCGCGGGAAGCCGAGAAGCTGGCGGGCAAGATGAAACGTCAGGCTGAGGCGTCTGTCCTTCAGGTTTAGGCCAAGATCGGTCGCGCGCGCTTTGCACAGATCAGGATCGGCCAACGATGAGGCGATGTGTTTGGAAAGCTGGCCGGTCAGATCCTCCGGTAGCCCCAGCACCTTGCCGACCTCGCGCAACGCGCCTTTGGGCTGATAACGCTGCACGGTGGCACACAGGGCTGCGCGATGGCGACCATAGTGCCGATAGATCCACTGGATGACTTCTTCGCGGCGGTCACTCTCGAAATCGACGTCGATGTCAGGCGGTTCCTGCCGTTCGGCCGAGATGAACCGCTCGAACAGCAGGCCCGAGCGGACCGGATCAATACTCGTGATGCCCAAAACATAACAGACCGCCGAGTTCGCAGCAGATCCGCGCCCCTGACAGACAATGCCGAGTGAGCGGGCGTGACGCACGATTGTATGCACGGTCAGGAAATATGGTGCGTAGGACAGAGAGCCGATCAGCCTCAGCTCGTGGGCGATCTGCGTCTCGACCTCAGGGGGCGCCCCGGCCGGATAGCGTCGCGGTAGTGCGGCTTCGACCAGGCGTGTCAGTGTGTCCTGCGCGCTTTCGCCCGTTCTCTCGGTTTCGGTCGGATACTGATAGGTGAGGTCATCCAGACTAAACGTGCAGGCCTCGGCAATTCGCCGCGTGTTGGCTAGAGCATCCGGAAAGGCGGCGAACAGGCGTTCCTGTTCTTCAGGGGCTTTCAGATGGCGATCGGCGTGGACATGACGGCGGTTGCCAAGATCATCGACGGTACAGCCTTCCCGGATCGCCGTGACGACGTCCTGAAGAACGTGCCGGCGCGCATCGTGGTAAAGAACATCTCCTGTCACAACACAGGCCAGACCGCGCGCTGTGCAGAAGCCCGCGAGCGCGTGAAGCCGCGCCAGATCTCCCGGCTGCCTGAGCACCGTCAGCGCGACAAACCGGGTCTCTTCTTCGCCTGCCCTTTGTCCGGGCAGATCCAGCAGGCTCTGAACGTGCCCGGGAAGTGCTGCCAGATCCTCGGGCGGCAACAGGATCAGGAGGAGATCCGGTGCCGCTCCGATGAGATCCTCCCAGCCCAGAAGGAAGACTTCCCGCTCGCCCCGGTGATGGCCAAGGGTCAGAAGCTGGCACAGACCCGCCCAGCCGGCACGGTTTCGGGGATAGGCCAGGAGCGCACTGCCGTCACGTAGAGCCAGACGGCATCCGGGTAGAAGACGAAGACCGGCCTCGCGCGCCGCCAGATGGGCGCGGATCACTCCGGCCACAGTGTTCCAGTCGGTCAGACCGATTGTTTCATAGCCCAGGGCTTTCGCCTGAAAGATCAGTTCATCCGGCTGGCTGCCCGAGCGCAGGAACGAAAACGAGGACGTGACCTGCAATTCGACATAAGGCGCGCTCATGATCTAGCGGCGGTGGGGATGCGGGTGTCGGCTGCTATCAGGCGCGTTGCTGGTGGGAGCGCGCATCACGACAAATCCGGATCGTTCGAGATAGGCGACCAGACGCTCGGCCACCAGATGGGCCATCAGCTCGGCGGCGTCATGCGTGCGCCTGCGTCCATCGTAACACAACGCGTGCATCAGGACTTCGGCCACATCCGAGGTGCTGGCCGGGATCAGATCATCGCGGGAGTCCATCAGAAGCCCCCCTGTAGAAACCAGTCGCCCGAACCGGACCAGGCATGGGCTTCGTCGCCTTTGCGAAACAGCCACAGGCGCAGGCCGGTCGTGGTCTCGACCTGCCAGTAGTCGCGGATCGCGCCGTAACTTTCGGACGTCTGCCACCATTCTCCCAGCAGACGTTCGGGGCCATCGGCGGCCGCAATGCGATGTGTCTGCCGCTTGAGGACGAACTGGCGGGGCGCACCGTCCGGAAGCAGGGCAGTCACCTGCACCCGGACGGGCAGATCGAACACAATGTTCGGCCGCGCCCAGAGCATCTGGCTCGCGAGAGGCGGTTTTGCCATGTCGCCTGGAGAAACGCGAGACTGTCCGTCTTCCGGCCAGGCGGAAAACCGAGGCGCGAGCTGGTGGACAGAAACAATCCCCGGACGGTTCAGCAGCCGGTCGATCAGAGTGGCCGGGAGAGCGTGCTCCGAGGATGCCCCGACGTCCGGCAGGACTGACCGCTCAGGTCCCGCTTCCAGCGGTTCGTTCGCGCTGACAGTCAGGATGACGGTTTCAATTCCGAACTCGGGCGCGATCTGCGGGATCTGGTCCTTCAGCAGGCGCGTCAGACGCGGCACGTCAGCCGTCGGATCGGACGTCCCCACGCGGACGGCCTGGATGGATCCGTCCACGCGCACACAGAGAAAGTCGAGCTGCCGCGCCCCCTCCCCTCGCGCCGTCAGCTTTTCGCAGACAACCGGCACAAGGGCAGCAATCACCGTGGCAATGGCCTCCGGTGTGCTGATCGGCTCGACCAGAGACCGGGTCAGGGAAATCCGGTCCACAGGTTGAAACACGCTGAGCGGGCTGGCCTGCCGTCCCAGAGCGTCATCAAGACAGCTCAGAAGCTCTGCGCCAAAACGCTTGGCCAGAGGCGCGCGAGGGAGGTCTGCAAGGGCGCCAATCGTGTTCAGTCCAAGTCGGGTGAGGCTGGAGAGTGTCTTCTCGGGTAAGGGAAGTGCTGAACAGGGCAACGGGTGCAGCGCCTGTTTCTGCTGACCGGGAGGCACGAGACAGATCTGGTCGATCCCCGAACGGGCCAGAGCGCGTGAGGCAGCGGCGGTATCGCTCAGTGCTACGGAGCAGGAATGCCCCCTCGCCTTCAGGCGGTCCCTGACGAGATCCAGCATGGCCGCCTCGCCGCCGTAAAGATGGGCGCATCCGGTGGTGTCGCTGTAGAGACCGTCCGGAGCGTCGAGCGCAGGCAGCGGCGACAGCCAGATCAGCCAGGAGCACAGATCTGTCAGCGCGGCCCTCTGTGCGTCGGCGTCCTCTTCTGCGGTCAGAAGATCCGGCACCAGGGAGCGGGCCTGCGCTAGCGGCATTCCGGGTGTCAGTCCGGCTGCGAGCGCAGCCGGACTGACACCAGTGACGATCTGACGGTTATGCGCTGGCGCGTGCACGATCAGGGGCCTGTCGGGCGGGAAGTCTTCCGAGCGGGAGAGCTGAAGGCGCTCGGTGCGCCAGAAGGGCATCCAGAGAGCGAGAAAGCGGCGCATGATCGGTGCAGTCGAGGATCCAGTGAGCAGGGCGGCCTCCCCTCACCCGCAGCAGCGCGGCAGAAAGGCGTCGGGAACCGGGAAGCGGCATGGCCAGTCCCGGAAAAAATCGTGGTGATGAGGGATGAGAGAGGATCCGCCAGCGCGTGGCGCACGCGCAGGGATCTTTCCCGGGAGCGCGCGCGAGCAGTGCAAAGCGCAGGAAGAAGCCTGTGTTGCCACTCGCTTCCACTGCCAGATTGAGGCGACGGATTTCCTTAAGGGTTGGAACTTGGCTGCCAGTGATGACGGCCAATGCGCGCTCTGGTCCGCGCAACACGTCTTCGGCGACAGCGAGCAGGCTGGCGGGATCCGTTTCAATGCAGACCAGAGTATCTGGAGACAGACCGCACTGATGCAGTCCCCAAGCATTCAGTGCGGCAGGCGTATCGCTGATCCAGAAGACCGGCCCCCTGCCCTTTTGCAGGATGGGCAGCAGCATGGCGAGACTGGCCCCGATCTCCAGAGGATCAGAAATCAGAAAGTCATGCAGGCTGCCGGTCTTGAGACCGCCGCCGAGATGGGCATCGACGGCAGAATGTCCGGTGGCGAGTGTGTCACTACGGGAGTGAGACAGGTCTCGACGCTCCAGGCGTCGGACCTGCTCGCGCAGTCGCGCCAGGGCGTCCGTTGTCATCTATGTTCTCCTTAACGAGAACATAAAGAGAACAAGTCTAATTCCATTGCAAGCGTTTTTAGGGTTATCCGGTAAAATATATTACCCGGTTACTTATAAAACCGGGTAAACAATCAAACCGGATTATTCTCTTTATACAGCTTCCAAGCTTCTTCTATGACGACGCCTTGGGTAACGCCTCGCCTAGTCGCCTCCTTAGCGATTTCGTCGGAAACATCGGGAAATACCTTAGCGTGCAGTTGTCCTGTTCGAGGGCTGGGTAGGCGTCCTCTACGTTTTGCAGGTTCTCTGGCTATGAAGCCATGATCCGCAGCGACGCGATCAACTCGTTCGACGGCGGAGGCCGATGCGACTTTTTCTCGCGACCGGAGCTTTCCTACATCAATCGCAAAAGGCTTCTTCTCGGTCATTCTGCCGCTCCTGTAAGGCGTCGGTACACAGCTTGTGCAAAGCCATCGGCGTTTTCGATCGCTGCCACCATGTTACCTTGTGGTGGGATTGAGTGCAGATCTCCACCGAACTCGAAAAGAGCGGAAAACGCAGCACGCTCCATTAGAGGGGGCGTTATCACGTCCACGCCTGACTCCCTAAGTGAAGCTTCAATACCTGAATGCTGTTTGGAGCGAATTGCCCGCGTCATTGTGAAAACAACTGAGTGAGGAATCTTACGCCCTAAAGACTCTTCTTCCTCTGCTACTAGAGCAAGGGCTCTCGCTCCTATTGTCGCGTCTAATGTGGTTCCTCGCATGGGGGTCAACACCAAATCAGCTTGAGAAATTGCGCGCGACACCAATCTCGACGCGACGCCTTCCAAATCGACAATGACGATTTTCCCGTCAGCGTCGTGCCTTTTGATCGTCTTTATAATGTCGCTTTCAGAGACCTTCGTTATCAGGCTGATTCTCGGCGGTCTTGGCGCGCGGTCAGCCCATAAAGTCAACGCTTCGTTCGGGTCGCAGTCTAATAGAGTCACCTCTGCGCCATAGTGTGCAAGCTGGGTCCCCAAGATGACAGCTGTAGTCGATTTTCCAGCGCCTCCTTTGGGGGACGCGATAGCGATGACAGGCATTGTGTTCTCCGCTCAAAGAAGCCGTGCTGACCTACGTTGGTAGTGCCGCTGTGTAGTTTAGTAAACCGGATAAATGTTAAAACCGGATTAAAAAATATATCCGGTAATCACTATAACCGGATAATATTTTATAGGAGCCCAATAAGAGTGTTCCAACTTATCCTTCTACTGGCGGCTTCTGAAGCGGGATTAAGGCACAAAACCGGATATGAACAAAAACCCGGTAATAATTTAAACCTGATAAAGAAATAAACCGGATAAAAGGAGAGCAGGGTAGGAAAGGGCTGACTGGAAGCCGCCCAGCCCGCAACAGGTGGGTCAACGCGTGTCCTCGCCATGCTCGCCGGCTACGCCGTCTGCGCGTGGCTGCGGGCCGCGTTGATCCTGCCGCTGCGCGGCACTGTTGCAGTCTGAACAGCCCCCAGCCGGACGCGACGATGTTCAAAAACCAGAAATGGATCGAGCATCATGCGCCGTCATTACCTTCCTTATGTCCCAACACCACGCGGTCGGCCGCCCATGCGGTGGACCGATACGCAGGAGCCTGTGTCCTGCCGCAAATGCAATGAGCACTGGGCTGGCGGTGATCCGGCCCTGACGATCCCGTGTACGGGCTGCAACGCGCCGGCGCATGAGCCCTGCCGTCGCAGTGCGGGGGGCAATGAGCGGGTGTGTGCGTGCCGGGATGAGGCGGCAACCCAGCTTGGACTCCTCTCACGCTGCGACGGCCTGAGCTGGGACAACCGGCACGTCAAGCCGCTTCTCCTGCGGGACGCTCCGATCGCCAGTGCCCTGATGTGCCGCTCTGTCCGGACAGGTGCCCCGGTCAGCAGGTTCGTGTCATGACGCCGGATCTGACGTCGTATGACAGCATCATCGTGGCCGTGTCGGGCGGCAAAGACGGCCTCGCCTGCCTTTTCGCCCTCCTTGAAGGCGGTGCCCCGACGGACCGCCTGGAACTGTGGCACCACGAGGTGGACGGGCAGGGGCCGTCCTTCATGGACTGGCCCTCCACAAGCCCCTATGTGAGCGCCCTGGCGCGGGACTTCGGCCTGCCGCTCTATCGCTCCTGGCGCGAGGGCGGCTTCGAGCGGGAGATGCTCCGCAAGGACGCACCGACAGCCCCTGTCCTTTTCGAAAGCCCTGAGGGTCTGATCCGCACAGGCGGGCAGGGGCCGAACGGGACGCGCCTGCGGTTTCCCCAGGTCTCCGCCAGCCTGACGACACGCTGGTGCTCCGGTGTCACCAAGATCGACGTCGCCGACCGCGCCCTACGCGGCCAGGACCGCTTCCTGAACTGCCGCACCCTGTTCGTGACCGGTGAGCGCGCCGAGGAAAGCCCAAACCGTGCCCGTTATGCCGCTTTTGAGCCGCACCGCACGGATACGCGGCACGGCACGCGACGTCGCCGTCACGTCGATCACTGGCGGCCCGTTCACCAGTGGAGCGAGGCGCAGGTCTGGGACAGCCTGAAACGCTGGAAGGTGATGCCGGCGCTGCCATACCGCATCGGCTTCTCCAGACTGTCCTGTGCCACCTGTATTTTTGGCGATGCGCGGCAGTTTGCAACGATCCGCTGGCTCGATCCTGCCCGCTTTGAACGTCTCGTGCAGTACGAGCAGCAGTTTGGCTGCACGATCAAGCGCACAGTGTCGCTGGAGCAGATCGCCGAGCAGGGCAGGCCGTATGCCGCCGCCCTGGCAGCGCCCGAGCTGGCCCGCGCGTGCCTCTCGGCGCGTCCGATCCCGACTGTCTTCACACCAGCCTGGGAGACCCCGGCCGGAGCGTTCGGGCAGGGCGGGGGGCCAACCTGAAAAAAAGAAGAAAAAACAGAAGGTTGAAAAAGAAGAAGAGGGGAGGGGGGCAGCACAGGCCAGCCCGCCCTGCAAGAGGTGGGTCCGTCCGTGTCCTCGCTGCGCTGCGGGCCGGGCGGTCCCGACGCTGTGCGTCGCTCTGGCAGGCCGCACTGTCCTGCGCTCGCCGGAGAGGGTCAGGAAAGGAAATAAAGACAATGTCAGACACCCTCGAACGCCCCGCACAGGCGCACGCCTTCGATCTGAAACAGGCCCACGAAGAGGGCTGGACGATCCTCGAAGGCTGCGGACCCGACAATGACGAGACGCATCTGGTGGGTCTGCATTGCAGCGATCCTCAGGCCTGGTGGCGCGTGGCGAGGCAGGCAGGCGAGGGTTCGGCCTACCACCGTGAGGCGCTGTCCCGCCTGTCCGAGAACGAGCGCGAGCAGATCCGCCTGCGCTTTGGTCCCCTCTGACCCCGCGCTGATCCGGGAGGCCTGACGCCTCTCTCCCCGAACTGATCCTGTTTTCCGGCCCCCCGGTCTGCCTCCGCGCAGTACCGGGCGCTGCCGCTTGTCCGGAGTTTTTCCATGTCCATGTCCCAACTGAGCTTTTTCGATACCTCAGCACTCGGCGGCAGCCAGTCCAATCTCTACTGGGGTGATCTTCCCGGAGACCGCGCCCTTGAGGAAGCCGCCGCTGCGGTTCGACAGGCGACACAGGCCCCGGCTCCGATCCCCGCCGTCCTGCCGAAAGTGGATTTCGTCCTGAGCGGAACGCGTGGCCTCGCCCAGGGCTGGAAAGAGCGCGCCCGCGACAATCTGGCAGCGATCCGCCTTCTGGCCACACTGGAAGCGGAAGACCGCAACGCCAGCGCGGAAGAGCAGGCCGTGCTCGCCCGTTTCACAGGGTTCGGGGCCGGAGAGCTGGCCAACAGCCTGTTCCCGCGTGCCGGAGAGACCTTCCGTGCCGGTTGGGAAGAGATCGGCAGCCAGCTTGAAGCCCTGACCAGCCAGCAGGAGCGAGCGGGTCTGGCACGGGCCACGCAGTACGCCCACTACACGCCCGAACTGATCGTTCATGCGATGTGGGATCTGGTGGCCCAGATGGGGTTCCGGGGCGGCCGTGCGCTGGAACCGGGCTGTGGCACCGGGCTTTTCATGGCAAGCGTGCCCCCGAAGCTGGCCCCGAAAACCGCTTGGACGGCGATCGAGAACGACCCGCTGACGGCCCGCATCACGCGCAAGCTGTTTCCGAACCAGTGGGTCCGCGCTGAAGATTTTACGACAGCCAAGCTGGCGGAACGCTACGATCTGGTGATCGGCAACCCGCCGTTCAGCAACCGCACGGTCCGGGGCACGGACGAGCTGGGACGCCTTGGCCTGTCCCTGCATGATTATTTCATCGCCCGGTCCATCTCCCGTCTGCGTCCCGGAGCTGTGGCGATGTTCGTGACGTCGCGGTGGACGATGGACAAGTCCGATGCCGGCGCGCGGCGCACGATCTTCGAGACCGCCGATTTCGTGGGTGGCGCACGGCTGCCAGCCGGGGCCATGCGCGACGATGCCGGAACGGATGTCGTGGTGGACGTGCTCGTGTTCCGCCGTCGCGCACCGGGAGAGGATGCGGGCGATGCGACATGGCTGGACGTGGCGGCGCTGGAGGACACCGATCAGGGCGAAGGCCCGCTGTGGATCAACCGCTATTTCGCGGAGAACGGCCAGCAGGTTCTCGGTCGGCATGACTGGACGAGCGGTCAGTTCGGTCCGGAATACACCTGCAAGGCCAACCCGCTCCAGATGCTGGACGAGGCCCTGCCGCTCGCCCTCGGCCGTCTCTCTTCGCTGGCCCGCTTTCCGACCCCGCAGACGCTCGATGTTGCGACGGTGCAGGACAATCATGCCGCCGAGGTCGGAACGGCCGCAGACGGTGCCCTGTTGAAAGAGGGCAGTTATCTGCTGCACAAAGGCGTGCTGCACCAGATCATCGACGGCGAAACCGTGCTGGTGAAGGTAAAAAAAGGCGAGCAGAAGGAAGGGATTTTCCAAAAGCACGCGGCCATCATCAAGGGTCTGATTCCGGTAAGGGACGCGGCCCGTCTGGTGCTGCGCGCCCAGGTGGAGAACCTGCCCTACAGCACCCATCAGGCTGATCTCAAGCGCGCGTATCAGGCGTTCAGCCGTCAGTTCGGGCCGATCAACCTGACGAACACCACGACACGGGTGGATGAAGAGACGGGAGAGGAGAAATCCACACAGCGCCGCCCGAACCTTCAGCCGTTCTACGACGATCCGGATGTGTGGCTGGTCAGCTCGATCGAGGAGTATGACGAGAAAAGCCAGACCGGCCGTCCGGGACCGATCTTCAGTGAGCGCGTCATTCAGGCCCCGTCCGAGCCCGAGGTTCACGGCGCCCATGATGCGCTGGCGGTCTCCCTGCATGAGACGGGTGGCGTGGACGTCGAGCGCATGGCGGAGCTTCTGGGCCGTCCCGGTGAAGAGGTGCTCGCCGAACTCGGATCCTCGGTCTATCTCGACCCGATCCGCAGCACAGGCGGCCGTGAGGTCTGGGTGACGGCTGACGAAGCCCTGTCAGGCGCGGTCCGCACCAAGCTGGCGCAGGCCCGGGAGGCTGCCGAGCGCGACCGACGCTATCTGCGCAACGTCGCCGCCCTTGAAGAGGTGCAGCCCGAAGACCTGCGCCCGTCCGACATTACCGCCCGCCTTGGAGCGCCGTGGATCCCGGTGCCAGACGTTGAGGCCTTTGTTGCAGAGGTCATGGGGGTTCGCACGACCATTCACCACACGCTGGAGGTGGCGACCTGGAGCGTGGACAAGAGCGGCTTTTCCGGCAAGGCCGAGGCCACCTCGGTCTGGGGAACACAGCGCCGTCATGCCGGGGATCTGCTGGACGATGCGCTCAATCAGGCCAGCCCGAAAATCTGGGACACCTGGCGCGATGTGAACGGCGAACACCGTGAGCTGAACACCAAGGAGACCGAGGCGGCCAAGGAGAAGCTGGCCGCAATCAAGACCGCGTTCGAGACATGGGTCTGGCAGGACACCGACCGCGCCGAGCGTCTGGTGCGGCTGTATAACGATGCGTTCAACAACCTTGTCCCGCGCACGTTTGACGGCTCTCACCTGAAACTGCCGGGAGCCAGCACGGCGATCAGCCTGCGCGACCATCAGAAGCGGGTGATCTGGCGGATCATCGCCAAGGGCAGCACCTACATGGCTCACGCGGTGGGTTCGGGAAAGACCTTCTCGATGTGCGCGGCCGTGATGGAGCAAAAGCGCCTCGGCCTGATTTCCAAGGGCATGATCGTGGTGCCGGGCCACTGCCTTGCGCAGATGGCGCGTGAGTTCATGATGCTCTACCCGAACGCCCAGATCCTCGTGGCGGATGAGACCAACTTCGTGAAGGACAAGCGCCAGCGGTTCCTGGCCCGGGCGGCCACGGGGAACTGGGACGCCATTGTCATCACGCATGACGCCTTCAAGTTCGTGCCGGTCGAGAGCGCCTTTGAGCAGGAGATGGTCGAGGACCAGATTGCCTCCTACGAAAGCCTTCTGGAGAATGTGAGCCGCGATGACCGTCTGTCGCGCAAGCGCATCGAGCGCTTGAAGGAGGGAATGGAAGCCAAGCTGAAAGCCCTGTCCAGCCGTAAGGACGATCTCGTGCATCTCGGTGAAATCGGGATTGACCAGATCCTCGTGGATGAGGCGCAGCAGTTCCGCAAACTCTCCTTTGGGACGAACCAGTCCGATCTGAAGGGGATCGACCCGAACGGCAGCCAGCGCGCCTGGGATCTGTTCGTCAAAACGCGCTACCTCGCCAAGCGCAATCCAGAGCGCGTGCTGGTCATGGCGTCAGGCTCGCCGATCACCAACACCCTGGGCGAGATGTTCTCGATCCAGCGCTTCATGGATCTGCCAGCCCTTGTCGAGCGTGGCCTGCACGAGTTCGACGCCTGGGCCGCAAGTTTTGGCGAGACCCGCACGGAACTGGAGCTTCAGCCGAGCGGACTTTACAAGCCTGTCACGCGCTTCTCGGAGTTCGTGAACGTCGCGGATCTGATGGCGATGTATCGCGACTTTGCCGACGTCGTGCAGCAGGACGACCTGCGACGCTACGTCAAACTGCCCGAGATTGCGGGCGGCAGGCGTGAGATCGTCGTGGCCGATAGCGGGGACGCTTTCCGCGAGTATCAGAAGACGCTCGCCGAGCGGATCAAGAAAATTGAAGAGCGCACGGGCAAGCCCCAGAAGGGCGACGACATCCTGCTGTCCGTCATCACCGATGCCCGGCACGCGGCGATCGACCTGCGTTTCGTGCGGAACTGGGCGGCGAATGACAACAGCAACAAGCTGAACGTCATGATCCGCAGGGTCTTCGGGATCTGGCAGAACACGTCAGCCAATCGCTACACCGACCCCGAGACGGGGCGGGAATACGAACTGCCCGGTGCCACGCAGATGATCTTCTCGGATCTGGGAACGGAATCCGCGCTGGAGACACGCGGCTTCTCGGCCTATCGCTGGATCCGCGACGAGCTGATCCGCATGGGCGTGCCGCGCGACGAGATCGCCTTCATGCAGCACTACAAGAAGAGCACGGCCAAGCAGGCGCTCTTCCGCGACATGAACTCCGGGCGCAAGCGCATCCTGATCGGATCGTCCGCCACCATGGGAACGGGCGTGAACGCGCAGCAGCGCCTGATTGCCCTGCATCATCTCGATGTGCCCTGGCTGGTCTCGGACATCATCCAGCGCGAGGGCCGGATCGAACGGCAGGGCAATCAGAACCCGGTGATCCAGCTTTACGCCTACGCCCTGAAAGGGTCGGTGGATGCGACGAACTGGCAGATGCTGGAGCGCAAGCAGAAGTTCATCTGCCTTGCGATGTCAGGAGACCGGACGATCCGCCGTCTGGAGGATGTGGGAGCAGAAGCCAACCAGTTCGCCATGGCCAAGGCCCTTGCGTCGGGAGACGAACGCCTGATGCAGAAGGCCGGACTGGAGGCCGAACTGGCCCGCCTGGAGCGCTTGCAGGCCGCGCATCACGACGATCAGTATAATGTCCGCCGTGCCATCGACCGTGCCGAGCGCGACCGTGAGACGGCGCAGGCCGTGATCCCGCGTCTTCAGAACGACATCGCACGGCGCGAGCCGACACGCGGTGAAGCGTTCCGTCTGGTACGTAAGGACCGGGAGATGACCGAGCGTGAGAAGGCGGGTCAGTGGCTTCTCGCGCAGGCCCGTCTCGCCGCGAAGTCCGGGGAGAAAGGCAAGTGGACCCTTGGCACCATCGGCGGTTTCGAGATACTGTGCGAGACCTGGCGCACCCGCTTTGACGGCGAGGAGACGTGGGACGCGACACTCGGTCTTGTGCTGGACGGGCGGATCCTCGGCATGGATTTTGACCGCGAAACAAGCCCGGTCGGGCTGGTCAGCCGCATCGAGAACGCGCTGTTGCGGTTCGAGGCGGAACTGGCGGATGCGCGCCGTCAGGTGGAGGAAGCCGAGCGCAAGCTCCCCGGTTACCGCGCCCGCGTGGGGCTGGCGTTTCCAGAGGCCGCGCTGTTGCAGGAGAAGCGGGAGGCTATGGCGGCCCTTGAGGCAGATCTCGCAGCCGATACGGAGCGCCGCGAGGAGGCGGAAAAGGCTGAAGCAAAGGCCGCGCTGGAAGATCAGGCCGTCATCGTAGAGGCCGCCTGATCCTGCCCTCACTGTGTCCGAAATGGACACAGTGAGGGAGATGAAAAGCAAAAAGGAGAAGAGGAAAAGCGGGGCTGTCACGAACCAGCCAGCCGCGCAAGGCTCAGGCCGGGCGCGCTTCGCGCGGCCTTGCGCGGCTGGCTGGCCCGTGACGCGGGAGGGACATCTGAAAAATTATAGAAAGAGCGTCCCATGGCCGAGCTTCGCCGCGTCGATCCGAAAACCCTTGTGCCCAATCCGAACAATCCGCGCTCTTCCATCGGAAGCCTTGAGGAGCTGCGAAAACTCGCCCTGAATATCAAGGCGATTGGCATCCTCCATCCTCCGGCTGTCCGGGAACTGGAAGACGGACGCCTGATGATCGTGGCAGGCCACCGTCGGACGGAAGGCGCCATCTATGCCGGTCTGACCGAGATCGACGTCTATGTCGGCGATCAGAGCGAAGACCTCGATGCCCTGGCCGCCGTCAGCGAGAACTTCGTTCGTCTGGACATGACGGAGCCGGAACAGTGGAACAGCGTCACCCGCCTGCGCGAGCAGCTTGGCTATACAGATCCGCAGGTCTGTGCCGCCCTGATGGTCACGCCGAGCTATCTCAAGCGTCTCAGTCTGCTGGCGAAGCTGCACCCGCCTATTCTGGATGCCATCGCCCTCGGCCGAGGCCCTGACGAGCGGCAGCGCAAAATCATCGCGCAGGCCTCACTGGACGAGCAGCGTGACGCGTGGGCGGAAATGTTTTCCGAAAGCGTCGGAGATGACGAGGATCCGGCCGAGTACCGCGTGAAGGCCGAAGATCCGGAAGACACCGTGGCCTGGGGCGCGCTGGCCCGGAACCTCGAACAGAAGGAATGGTACGCCCGCGATGCCCGGTTCGGCGACGAGCTGGCCCGCAAGCACAACATTGTCTGGATGGAGGATCTGTTTGCCGAAGCCAACACAGACAGCCGCTATACGCTCGATGCCACGGCCTACGCCGCAGCACAGCAGGACTGGCTGGACAATGAGCGGCCCGAAACCTCCATTGTCCTGACGTCGGACGAATACGGATATGCCCGCGCCCCCGAGGGCTTCATCACCATGGGCACCTGGATGGCGACACAGGAGGGGGAGGTCATCGGTTATGGCCTCAATCCCCGAACCCTGAAGATCGTGGAAGAACGCTGCCGTCCCTACAGCGCCGCGAAGGTTGACCACTCGGGCAGCCCTGCTACGCCAGAGGCCCCGAAAGAGCGACCGGACGTCTCCGGGACCGGCCACAAGATGATCGGCGAGATCCGCACCGTCGCTTTGCGTGAGGCGCTTGGTGAGGTGTCCGAGACAGCCGACCCATGGGAGCTGATCGCCGCCCTTCTGCTGGCGCTGGAGGCCGAGAATGTCCGGGTGCATGGCGATGCCAGCGGAAACAACTGGTCAGAACCAACCGCGCGTACGCTCGCGATGGCTGACCTCTTTCCCGAAGGCAGCCTTGTTCGCGACGAGAAGCTGATCCGCCGCCATGCCGTCACCGTCCTGCAAAGCATCCTGAACTGCGATGTGTCGATGCACAGCGGCAGCGGTCTGCCCGCGCAGCTCGTGGGCGTTCTGTTCGGCGCCGACCAGAAGATGCCGAGCATGGCCTTTGAGGCGTTCCTCAAATGCTACAGCAAGCCCGGCATTACCAAAGCCGTACAGGCCGAAGGCCTTGCCCCGCAGAATACGGGCAAGGAGATGCGTGCGGCCCTGATGAACCATGTCGGGGAAGGCCACTGGTTGCCCGAGGTCGCATCGTTTGCGCAGGCGCAGGACGTCTGGACGCAAAAGCAGAAGAAAAAACAGGAGAAGATCCGGGAGCTGGAAAGCGTGATGGACGATGAGGATCTGGACGAGATGCCTGAAGATGATTTCGAGGAAGCAGCCGATGATGAGGTTGACCGTTCGAGCGGCCCTGTCGTGTCGGCGACGGAGCCTGATTCGGAAGAGACCTTCTCTCTGCAAGCGCCCGAGAGCGAGCCCGAGCAGACGGAGCACAATGAGGCCATGCAGTTCATGCGGGATCACCTCGAAATCGTGGTCGTGGCCTGAAGCCGGGAGAGGGAAAAGAAGAGGAAAGGAGGGGAGGGGCGCTGCCATCGCGCTCCGTCCGGGTCAAAAGGTGGCTCCTCACCGGCTTCGCCGCCTCCGGTGCCGGCGCACGCGCCGCTTGTGACCCGGCCGTCCCGCGCTGACGCTGGAGAAGACATCACGAAAATCCAAAGGAAAAGGATCAGACGATGTTCGTCCCCTCTCTCGTTCCCGTTCAGGTCGGCACCCGCGTTTACACCCATCTCTACAGCCGGGGAGCCGGGATCGTCATGGCCGTTCATGGCAAAGCCAGCCCGACCACCGTGAGGTCCCTGTCGCGTGGCGGGGCCATCGTGTCGGGCGGGAGCGCGTCCTATGACATCGTCTTTGCCTGTGGCTCGATCTCCCGTCGTCTGCCCGAGGCCATTCTGCGCGGTGTCCAGTGGCGGATCGACGCCGACAAGGGACTGGCCAGTCCCGAGGAGATTGCCTTCCTCCGCACCCATGCCGAAGAGGTAGAGGCCGAGAAGGTCGCGGCTGAGGCGCGCGCCAAAGCGGAACATGCCGCCGAGGTCGCAGCACTCCGCGTCAATCCGGACTATGCCCATCTGGAGCAGGGCGACGACAGCAGCGGCACGCTGGCCGCCAAAAACATCCGTCGGATGCTGAAGAAGGCTTTCCCGAAGGTGAAGTTTTCCGTCCGCAAGAGCCACTATGGCAGTGTGACCGTGCGGACGGAGGAGGAGCTGGACGAGACGGCGACCGAAACCCTCCAGGCCATCACCTCGCGGTTCAAGTCCGGATATTACGACTGGCAGTCTGACTGCCATCTGACGGGCAACAGCCCTTGGCAGGACGTGTTCGGCAGCTCCGAATTTGTGAGCGACTGAGCGTCTCTTTTTTCGTCCGCCCCTTCAAGGCCGCCCGTTCCGGGGCGGCCTTTTCCATTTCTGGAGCCTGACATGCCTGTTTTTATTGTGACGCTCAGCGAGCGCCAGCTTCTCTCCGATCGCGTCAACTTTGAGGTCGAGGCCGAGACGGCCGAGGCAGCCGGTCAGCTTGTGCTGGACGCGACGGCCGACGAGCCGAAGGAGAGCGGGCTACGCCCGGTTCGCCTCCCAGACGGTCAGAAGACCGTTCTCGAACCCGGAGACGTGGACGGAAACGAAGTCTCGGTGTCCGTTCGCCCGGTCGATCAGCCGGACGCTGTGGCCACGCAGCTCGGTGCGTGCTGGCACCTAGATCTCACCGCCCCTGAAGCGCGGCGCCTTCTGCCCGTCCTGACCGGAGCGATTGTGGACGAGGACGATCCCGTTACGCGCGCGCTCTGTGCCCGTCTGGCGCGGCAGGTCGCCAATCTCGCGCAGTAGGACATCAGGAAAGGGAAAAGGGGGAAGGGGAAAAAGGAGAAGGCAGGCACCACACCGGAGCCTGTCTGGCAAAGGGTGGGTCGGCCGTGTCCTCGCTGCGCTGCGGGTCGTCCGATCCCGCTGCGTTGCAGCGCCTTTGCCAGCCAGTCCCCGCTGCGGTCGCCGGAAAGGGTCATGGAAGAAAAAAGGAGAATGACATGGCCGACATTTCCGATCTGCGTCCCCGCAACCGCACAGAATGGCTCGAAGTCGCGGGCTTCGTAGGAGGTGCAGCGCTGTTTGCAGCCTTCATCGTTCTGGTGGTGGTGCTTCCCGCCTTTCTCTGACCGATCCGAGATCAGCCGCCCTCACGGGCGGCCGTGTCCTGTGTGGAGATCACCATGCCGACATACACCCTGGCCGCCATCCCTGCGGCCTCTCACGGGAGCCTCATCTCCTGTTCATCCCCCTACCGCTACAGACAGAAACGGATCGAGGCGGCTGACCTTGCAGGAATCCGGGCGGCAGTAGCCCAATACGGTGCACGCCTGCACGACGACTACCCGGACGCCTCCTTTCTCGTGTCTGTGACACCCGAGCGTGGGAGCGATCATCCCGAGGGCTTCTGCGACGCCCGCTGGAAAGGGTCTCTGGGCACCGAACACTGGATCAGGGTGATTCCTGAAGAGACGCCGTTCAAAGCCTACCTCACTCAGGTCGAGGCGATGCTCGCCCATGAGGTGCGCTCATGAACGGGCCGGAGCCAGCGTCCATCGCGTGTCCCGCGCTACGACGGCCACCGATCCAGCCTCAGGGCCTCACTGCGACGCAGTTCAGTGACGCGGCCGAGAAGGCGAAAATCGGGAACGCGCTTCTGTCCTTCATCGCTCGCGGGTTTCCGCAGAGTGCCTGGAACCGCACGCTTTACAACCGCCTGAGCCAGATGTTCGGGCATATCGCCCATTACGACATCCACGGCTTCTGGGGGGCTCAGTTCTCTACGACACAGGCGCGTCTGGGCTTCCTGCGCGGCATCGTCCTGTACGGCTGTTATGGCGATCCGGCCTGGACCTGGTCGGACGTCGAACGCGACATCCGCAACCGCATCATCGGCAGCGGCCTGATCGAGGCCTACACGCGCGCCCTTGCCGCCGAGCAGGAGGCACGCGACCGGGCCGATCTGGAGCGTCTTGCAGACCGCTTCCGGATTGCCCTGCCAACCACACATCAGTCTCCCCCTGCCGCGCCCGTGCAGGCCGAGCTTTTCTGACACGGGCCAGCGAAAAGGACAGAACAATGTCTCAGACCCTTAGCCTTGCCATCGTCATTGGCAACCTTGGTGCGGATCCGGAGATCCGCACAGGGCAGGACGGACACCGCGTGGCTCTCTTCCGTCTTGCGACGGACAGCCACCGTACCGACACGCACACCGGTCGCCGTGTCCCGAAGACCGTGTGGCACAGGATCGTCTGCCACAACGACTTTCTGACCGATCTTCTCGAACAACGCGCCCGCAAGGGCCAGCTCGTGTTCGTGCGCGGCGCTTACGAGCCCCGTCCCCGCACAGATCAGGCGCCCCCTGAGACCGAGATCGTCGTGAGTGCCCAGGACGGGGATGTGATGATCCTTACCGATCCGGGACGCTGACGTCCTCTTTCTTCGAAACACGCACGCAAACCGGCCCTGGAGCCGGTCTTTTTATACCCGCTTCCTGAAGGAGGCGGGTCTCAGGAGGCTTTATGTTCTATTCGACACCCGCTCCCCTCACGGTTCCCCGCAGTCAGGCGCGCGCCCTGAGCGCCCGCCTGATGGCAGAGGCCGTGTTCCTGGAAGACACGGATCAGTCCGTCATGCTGCCATCGCGCCTGACGGCCGGTTTCCGCCGCAAGGCCGCGACGCTGCGCCGCCGCTCGCAGGAGAAGCTCCTGGACAGCCTCGATCGTCCGGAAGGTGTGGCATGAGGATGGCGACCATGAACCGCCGCGCGTACTCACGCCGTTTCTGGGAGGGAAAGACGCGGTTCTCGCAGGCCGTGAGACGGACACTGGCGGAACTGGAGCGACAGAAAGGGCAGACGAAGAAGGACGAAGACGGGATGGCCGACACAGGGTCTTCGAAAAAAAACTGAGGCAGAGGGCGTTAGTCGCAGATGGCACGGGCAGACTGGGGACACTTCTTGAAGGATCCGTTCATGCCGAACCATCAGACGTTGCCGCTTCAACCACCCCTTGCGGGGTGGCACGGAGCTGTGTTCCGACCTCGCCGTCATGCGATCAGTGTGACAGTCACGGTCCGAGGGTCTCAAGACAACCCTTCGGGCTCCAGACCGCGTCTTTCGTCAAAAGAGGGCCGCGTTCATCGCAGGACGTTGTCCCGCGCTGCCCGCAACCCGCTTTTGCCGATCCGCAGTCTTCCGGTCCTGACACCCTCGGCCCGCAACTGTCGTGTTCCTGGCAGGACGGGACGAGAAAAACGTCTCCACACATCTCCTTTCAGCGGCAACACCGGGGGCTGCGCTGCCCCCGAAACCCCCGCAGGACGAACAAGAAAAACTGGTTTTTGTCGTTCTGGACGCAAGAACTATTTCACTCAATCAAGTAAATATATTCCGTGTTATTCTGTTGTATTCATTGGATATTATCGCGGTAATTTACTATACTTTTCACAGATCGAAAGTAACGGACGTTCGGGAGGATATTCCGCCATGGCTTACCAGAACACGCCCCAGCAGATGAACGAGGAACTCCAGAAGTTTCGTGACGAGATCAGTTGCATCGTTGTTCTGGAGCAGGCCGGTTACAGGTTCGTCCGCTCCGAAAGTTCCGCCCGTCACATGCGCTTTCGTCGCGTGAAAGGCGAGAGCATCATCGTGACGCACGGTGGCAAGGGCTGGTGGGATCCGCACAATTCCTCTTCGATCGTCAAAGGCTCGGTCATCGACCTGGTCCGGTTCCTCAATCCCGGGATGTCTCTCGGTAACGCACGCGTAGAACTCCGTGGAATGCTTGGTCTCGCGCCGAGCGGGGCCGAGTACGTGGCGGAGCCGAAAGAGCGCAAACCCGCACGCGATCCGAACTATATGTGGAAGAACCGTCAGGCTCCCCAGCCGGGGTCGGCTGCCTGGACCTATCTGACCCGCGACCGGGCTTTGCCGGAACGCATTCTTCATCTCGCGAACCAGCAGGGTCTCCTGCGGGAAGGCATGAAGGGCACGGCCTGGTTCGCCCATCACAGCAATGCGGGCGCGCTGACGGGCATGGAGATGCGCGGGCCGGAATATCGCGGCTTCTCCTCGGGCGGCGGTGGCAAAATGCTCTTTCGGATGAGGGCTGGCGAAAAAGGAGTGAAGCCCGTCCGTCTGGTCATCGGTGAGTCCGCCATCGACGTCCTGTCCTATGCGGCCATGGATCCGTTCTTCGCAGACCCCAGCCTGTACGTCTCGACCGGAGGCGGCATGAGCCCTGAAGCGATGGAGGAGTTCCGTGCTCTTCTTGGCACGATTGAGGCTGGTGGCCGCGTCATGATCGTCGTGGACGGCGATGCCCAGGGCGACCGGTACGAAGAGATCTATGCGCCCATGATCCGCGAAGCCGGACTCAAGCCCCTGCGGTACTCACCCAAAGGCGAAGACAAGGACTGGAACGCCGTTCTGCAGCGCCGCGCCCGTCAGGACGTGGCGGCATGAAGCAGAGCAAATCCCGTCTGAGCTGGCAGGCCGTCACACTGATCCTGTGGCGGCAGGACGCAGAGGCCATCAAGGTTTGGAAGAGAACTGGTCTGAGAACCTCGGCCCCCGAAGTCTTCTGTGAGGCGCACACGCCCGAAGGACTGGTGCAGGGGGTCGTCATCGGCGGTGATCGCCTGAACGACGCCTGGGACCGCGACGGCGAGCTGATCGTCTTCACCCGAAAATCAACGATCGTCCGTTTGAACGGACCTGAACTCCCAACGCTCACCCTGTCAGCCTGCCCCAAGGCTTTTGAGGACGTCATGATGTATAACGACACCCGCTCCGCGGCCCGCCAGCATATCGACCATATCGTTATCAAGACCGGCCTGACCTTCAACATGCTGGGCCATGAAAAGGCCTCGGCGATCTGGATGGATCATGCGCGCCGTCTCGGCTGTACGGATCCTGAAGCGCCTGACATGCCGGTTCCGCACCAGCTTGTGTGGCTGGGTAGCGGCCTGAACCGCGCGCTGGCTCTCGTGATTGCCGGACGATGGGATGGTCCTCATGAGGGTTTTAACCTCTATCATCCGCTGACCCTTTTCACCGACAGCAGCAATATCGTTCCCGTAGAGGATCCCGTGGCGTCTGAGGTCTATCCCGTCGAGCAGGTGCCCGCATGAGCGCCTATCCCCAAACCCTCGCACCTGTACTGGATCCGCTGACCCCTGTGCAGCGTGAGGCCGCCATGGCGCTTGGCCGGGTTCTCGTGCTGGCTGGAGCCGGAACGGGAAAGACCAAGACCCTGACGGCCGGTGTGGCGTGCCGGATCCAGATGTATGGGATGCGGCCGTCCCAGATCCTGTGCGTGACCTTCACCAACAAGGCCGCACAGGAAATGCGTGAGCGCATCACGAGTGTCCTGGGCGAGGGGCAGGCTCCGTTCTGGCTTGGCACGTTTCATGGCCTCGGCGCGCGACAGCTTCGGGCCGAGCCTGAGGTGGCACAGTTACACCCAGGCTTCGATATCCGCGACGCGGACGATGCGACAGCGCTGATCCGCCGTCTCATGAAGGCCATGGACCCCGACACTGTGCCCGAACCGGACACAGGCAAGAAGTGTGACGTCCGGCAGGTCAAGAAGATGGGCGAGCGGATCGGGCACATGAAAGAGAACCTTGTCACACCTGAGGCCGCACCGGCCTGGGTGCGCGGGCTGATCGAGCGCCGCCGTGCGGCCCGACAGATGGTCGATGTCGAAGGCTGGGAGTTCGCCGTTCGTCTGTATCAGATCTATCAGGCGACCCTGCGCGAGCAGAATGCTGCCGATTTCTCGGACCTGCTGATGTGGCCAACGCTTGCCCTGATGAACGACCGATCCTATCGTGACAGGTGGTCGCAGCGCTTCACATCCGTGATGGCCGATGAGTTTCAGGACGTGAACCGTGCACAGATGCTGTGGCTCACCTATATGTCTGAATACTCACGAGAACTCTTTGCCGTAGGCGATGATTCGCAGTCGATATATTCTTGGCGTGGGGCCAAAATTGGCTTCATCCGGAACTTCGTTCGGGAGTTTGACGGGGCCAGACTTTTCAAGCTCGAAGAGAACTTCCGCTCGACGCATCATATTCTCCAGGCCGCCAACGCCATCATCGCGCGAGACCCGGGCCGGATCCCCAAGACGCTGTTTACCCAGAAGGGCGACGGTCAGAAGATCGAGGTGCTCACCTACGATTATGCGTCCGATGAGGCCGACGCGATCGCGGCCGAGATGGGACGTCGTGCGGCAGAAGGTGTTGCCTGGCATGATATGGCGATGATCTACCGGATCAACCGGCTGTCCCGCTCCCTGGAAGAGGCGCTGCTCAAAGCGCGTATTCCCTACGAGATCATCGGCGATGTCGGCTTCTATCACCGTGCCGTGGTGAAGGACGCGCTCGCGTTCCTGATGCTGGCGGCCTGTCCGGACAGTCGCCAGTCTGATGAGGCGTTCCGTCGCGTGGCCAATGTGCCCAGGCGCGGCCTTGGCGCCAAGGCGCTTGGCCAGATCGAGCAGGAGGCGCAGGATCGCGGCCTCAGCCTGTGTGCGGCCGTCACCACGGCAACGCTGCCCGCGAAGGTGCGCGATAGCCTGCTGGCCTTTCGTGAGACGGTCTCCCGGATCGGGCAGATCCCGGACATGCGGCTCTGTGACCGCCTCGATACGCTCCTGAAGGAGACCGGCTACTATACGATGTGGCGGGAGGCCGCGTCCGAAGAAGGGGAGACTGCCTTGCAGAACCTGTCCGAGCTGGTCGGGCTGGCCGAGGGCTTTACCCGGCTTCAGGATCTTCTGGAGCACGCAGCCCTGGCCACGGCCTCACCGAATGAGCGCGGGCGTGATCGGGTGCAGCTCATGACCATGCACCGGGCCAAGGGGCTGGAGTTTCCCCACGTCTTCCTGCCCGCCTGGGAGGAGACGGTTTTTCCGGGGATGGGCGAGCGGAACTATGAGGAAGAACGCCGACTGGCCTATGTGTCGCTGACCCGTGCCATGCAGCAGGCCACGATCAGCAGTGTCGGCTACCGTCAGGGTGTTTCAGCGAGGCCGTCAGGCTTCATTGAGGAAATCCCTGCCGAGCATCGCGTGACAGGCTGGCTGCGCCAGCAGGGGCGGTCGAAGACAAGAGAGACAGGGGGCCGGTTCCGGCACACCATGGCCGCTCTCGATGCAATGGGATTTTAAGAGATGTCCGATCATCATGGGTCTGACGACAGGCCTTACACCTCCCTGCGGCCCAGGACGAAGTCTGGCTGGCTGTATGACTGCGAAGTCTGCGGGAAGGGGGCGGCCTTCGGGTTTACCGGAGTGAAGGGCGACACACACTATTGTTCTGAACATCGTCATCTGGGGCGAGGTGTTGCCCTGGCTCCGATGCCGCGAACCACGCGACCTCAGTGACCTGTCATGTTATCTTGCGTATAGACAGACACTCTACACAGTCAAAATTTGAAAAAGGCATTTTAAATGACCACAGACGTTGAAACAGACTTCCGTCATCTAACCGCCGATATTGTCGAAAGTTATGTCGGTGCTCACGAGGTACCGGTAGAGCAGCTTCCCGGCCTGATCAGAACTGTCCATGCAGCCCTTGCTTCGGCGGGTGAGGCGCCCGAGCTAGAGCCAGTCGAGCTGGTCCCGGCCGTCAATCCGAAGCGCTCTGTGTTCGAGGACTATATCATCTGCCTCGAAGACGGAAAGAAGCTGAAGCTCCTCAAGCGCCATCTCAAAAATGCTTTTGACCTGACACCGGACGAATACCGCGCGAAATGGGGACTGCCGAGCGACTATCCCATGACGGCTCCGGGCTATTCCCGTCATCGAACCGCGCTGGCGCATAAGATCGGTCTTGGGGCCGTGAAAGGTGGCCGGAGCCAGCCTGCACCTGAGCCGGAAGAAACCGAGGTCGAGGTCCGGAAGATCCCGCAGAAGCGGCGCGGACGTCCTGTAAAGGCCTGAGTCTCTTTAGGAAGTCGCAGAAGCGGTCTTTACCTTTGCCCGGTAAAGCGATCTTTTCAGATCCAGTGAACCGCAAGGACAGACCGTGACCCGCCTTCTTTCTTCTCTTGCCCTGGCAGCAGGCCTTACGGCCGCTGCCCTTTCGCCCGCCATGGCCCTCGATCCGGCTCTTGGGAGTATGGGGTTTGCATCCCCGACACCGACGTCCAAAGGCCATGCGGCCTCCGTGCCTACGCCCTTCGCAGCCATTCCCGAAAGCCTTCAGACACTGCTTGATGCCGGCTATTCCATTCGCACGTCGGCTGGTGAAGAAGGCAACATCCTGACGCTTGAAAAATTCGTGGACCGGACCTCCCCGTCAAAATGGGTGCGGTGCGAGCTGATTGGTGATCACAGTGGCAACACACGCCTGACCTACAGTCAGCATGTGACCTCCACCTGCTGGAAGCTGAACTGATGAGTGATGTCATGCCGGTCTCAAAGACCGGACCTTTTCGTCCGCAGACCCAGCAGGTTGTGGATGCGCTGAACACGGCCTTTCCCGGCCTGTATGCCGGCGTCTGCAAGGCCTCTGATCTGCCGTCCGACGCTGATGAGGCCGAGCACGATGACGATCTCGAAGAGGATGGTCTGCTGAGTGATTTCGTCTTTCTGTCGGATGGCTGGGCCGTCAGGGTCGATTACGACCCTGAGGATCCGGATCTCTGTCTCGGTCTGTCTGCGGGGAGCACGGAGGCACCGGCCGACGGTCTGGAAGTCGATCTTGATGACGGTGAGGAAATTCCGGATGGCGTCCTCAAAGACGTCACTGACTTTATTGACGAACAACGCCAGGCCTCGGCAAAACACTGACCTGTCCCGATAAGGGAGGCACCTTTGGCGCTTTCCTTATCCATCTCAGCAAGGAAGGACTGGCCGCGTGACTGGTGAACCGATCTATCCCGCCCCCTGCACATATGAGAGCCTGACCGAGCAGCAGAAAGAGGCTGTTGGTCAGTTCATGTCAGAGCGTCTGAAGCAGAAAACCCGAGGTATTCTCCCGGGAACGCTGCATACCGTGGTCGAAAAGGGACGGACGCATGCGTTCGTCTCCTGGGACGAGCATCACGTTTATGAAGTCAGCCCGATCGCCAGCCTGCGTCTGGTGCTTGATCCGGATGGGCGCCCCCTGGGCTGTCCGAAGGACGGGCTGCTGTATCTTTCTGATGTTGGCGGTGAGGCGGTTGTCCGGATCCTGCCGACAACCCGATATACGGCCGCCGCGATTGGGATTGGCACGGACTAAGGCACTGTGCGCCTATTTTCTTGTATGACGGGCGACGTGCACAATCCTCTGCCACACGCCCATCATCACTCCTGAAGCCTCTCCGCCACTTTGTCTCAGTTCGTTTGCCAGAGCGTCCGGCGATCTGACACTGGACTCTAGGGCCGGGCTGACGCTGGCGCGTCCGGTGAGGACTACGCGGCTCAGGATCTCCACATCCAGACAGGCCTGCGAGGTGATGGCGCGGACGGCCGCGCAATGGCCTGCGTTCTGGCGGACGGGGCTGTAGATCAGCCGACCTTCTTCTTCTTTGCCGAGACGCTGACGCCAGTATTCGTCATTTGGATGCCCGCTCAGATGGCCCGCGTAGTGCTTCGTCTCGATGACCATGAGACCACGGGGCAAAAGGACGAGATGGTCAATCTGGGTCGTGCCATCACCAGAGGCCTTGGGAAGGTGAACGTCATGGAGGCTGGGCCGTCCCAGTTCTTTCAGGAGGGTGCGGATCCTGTCCTCGCCTTTAGCACCCTTGAGTTCAGCCTGAAGGCTCTTCCAGGCCGCGTGCGCACTGTCGCTCCGCTCGATGCGCGAAGGCCCACCCCGGGGCTTCAGCCTCAGGCGAACCATTCAAGAAGATCCTCAGATATATAGAAGCCCTGTAATATCACGCGCATGCCCTCATGTAGCCGATCATGACCTCAGACTACGCATGTCGTCTGCGACTGAAAGATTTGATAAAAATCTAAGATCAGCCGTTTTTTTCTTTGAATAGTATCCAATGGATACTATAGTAAAGATCTCAAAAGCGAGGATCTTTCCATGCCAAAGTTTGACACTTACCGGATGCGCGAACTTGAAAAGGAAGTGCAGCGTCGCGCCACCGTCGAAGCGATAGGACGGGTGACAGATGGCGTTCAGCGCGATGAGGAAGGAAGGGTCCTGCTCCTGGCTGCGCCGTCGCAAGGCTATTTCTCGCTCGAAGACAGCGCCGTCACGAAAAGGGTTGCTGTTTTCCTTGGGGTTACGCCTACGGCCGACGATGTCGCGAAGGCCATTCGTAAGGTCGGAAAGACCGAAGTGGACAGACTGGCTCTGTCAGGCTGGCATTTCTCAACGGGTGAGACGCGCAATCTCGGCAGTGTAAAGCTGGACGACGGGTTTGAAATCGCGACAGAGCACTCGATGCGGCATGACGGAACGGGGGAAGTTGCGATGCGTGACGACACCCCTCATTATTCCGATCGCATTGAGCTACAGCACAGAACCGGGGATCGTATCCTGTCAGGTGTCTGGATCTTTCCCGACGGTCGCTGTGAAATAGACGAAGCCAGTATGGATAAAATCGGCGAATACGGCGAAGACTTCGACCTCTCGCCGCGAGGTCGGGCCGACGCTACGTTGATCGCGAGCCTTAATCGGACGAAGGCCGGACTTGAGCAGGCAGGTCATTTCAAGCGGGCATGGCTGGGTTATTGAGGGCGGCTGACGTCGAGGGCATTTCTCCTCGGGCAATCCGTCAAGCCCGTCTCGATGCGGGCCTGACACAGGTGAGCGCTGCGTCTCTTGTTCACGTCACACCCCTGACCTGGAAGCGATGGGAAAGTGGTGATCGCACCATGCATCCGGCCTTCTGGGAACTTTTTGCTCTCAAGGTCGAGAGTGGCATATCGAGCGGAATGAACAGAGACGAGCCGAAGTAGAGACAGAAAGGGACAGCACAGGCCGTCCGGTCGCCACAATGGTCCGGCCGCACGCGGCCCGCGCCCTGGAGGGCGCGCCATTGTCCCGGCCAGCCGTCTGCGCCCGCAGGAAAGCATCCAGAAAATGAAAAAGGATGTTCCCCATGGCGACTCACGTCACAACCGTCTTTACCCTCACAGGACCGCAGGATCGTCTGCGCCAGATCGCAGAAGAACGCGCCTACCGCACCTGCGCGCCGGATCAGATGACGTGGGAAGACGACACCACACTGGTGATGACCCTCGAAAGCGGGATCGGAACGTCGTTCCTTGACCACGGCCATGGCCTGTCCGACGAGTATCCGGACGTCAGTATCCGGGGCATGGAATATTTCGACTGCTTTGATGATCCGGGCTTCGTCAAATGGCAGGGCGGCCAGCTTGTCTATGAAGCAGACCTCATCACCGTTTTCTCGATCCTGTTTCCAACGGATACTTCGAAAGACTGGGCGGGTTGTTGCGCCAGCTTTTGGCACAGGTCTCAGCCTCTCTCGGTAGCCATAGCCGAGAACTGTCCACACTTTGACCTGATGCCGTTGCGCCAACAGGCAGGGCCAGCGCCGGAATGGGTTGAGACAACGGACGGCTTCGCCGCACTCTTTCTCCGCCCGCCCTCGACACCCGACGCGCAGGATGGCCTCGGGGTGATCCTCTATCCGGAGATCGGCAGGAGCACCCTGGTGACAGGGATCGACCGCTTCGGTGGCGTCGCCCGGTTTCGGCGTCAGTCCTATGGACAGATCAGCGCCTCGTGCCCGGAGCTGCGGGCCGTCCTGCGGGACCGCTGGAACGTCAGCGAAAAGAAAAGGAGGAAAGCGCGCCAGGAGCGGAAGGTGCTGAGGAGGAGATTGAAGAAAGCAGAGGGGGAGAGAGGGGATAGTGTGTTTTCTTTCGTCGAGACTGACCCGTGGGTAATGTGAAGGGGAGGCGAAAAAAGGATCGGGGCGGCCCTGAAGGGTTCGCGCGCTCTACTGCGCTAGGCTCCTGCGTCGCCAAGCTCCGCCTAGCCCCGACGTCCAGCCGCCCTCAGTCGGGCGTCTGGCCCTCGGGTCTGGCCCTTTCGGGTACGGCTTACCCGCATCATTTTCCATGAATGGGCGGTCCTGGTCTGGGGGATCGGTTCGTGAGACGGCTCCTCAACCTCCCCGGCCAGTCCTCCGGACCGTCCGCGGAGGCATGTTCCATGGAGGTGGCCTCGCATCCAGCATTCAGTCTGACAGTCGCCGTGCCAGTCCGTAAAGCCACTGCGCGACCCTCGGCTTCAGGTGTCAGGCCCGCATCTGCTGCAGGGCCGCACGCGACCCCGCATCAGACGCAAACCAGTCCCCTTGCTCAGGACGCTCCGGGCTTGACGGCCTGTCCCGTCGCCCGTCTTGGCCGGTGGCAGGATGGGCTCAGGAAAACGCCACCTCCATTCCTCTTTCGTCGCCGTCAGTGTGCTCGCCGCACAGGCAGGATGGGTCTAGGAAGACATCAAATACTCGTTCAGTATTCAACAAGTAAATCGTCAATTCCAGAGGCTTTATTTTCTTGGAAACGGCGGTTTTCTGCGGTTTTTCGTTGACCGCGAGTAAGTAAAAACATAATATATATTCATGGACGGAGGCAATAACGCCGAAACAGTCCAGTTGATACGTTCCTTAATTCTTGGAGGTTCTCATGGCCGGTTCTGTTAACAAAGTCATTCTCGTTGGCAACCTTGGTAAAGACCCCGAAGTCCGTCATACGCAGTCCGGTTCCAAGATCGTGAGCTTTACACTCGCCACGTCTGATACTTGGAACGACCGCCAGAGCGGGGAGCGTCGTGAGCGCACCGAATGGCACCGGGTCGTTATCTTCAATGAGCGGGCTGGTGACGTGGCGGAACGCTTTCTTCGCAAAGGACGCAAGGTCTATATCGAAGGCGAACTCCGCACCCGCAAATGGACCGATCAGGGCGGTCAGGAGCACTACACCACAGAGGTTGTCATTGACCGTTTCCGGGGTGAATTGGTGCTGATCGACAGCAACCGAGGCAATGGCGATGAGGGCGATGCCGGCTTTGGTGGTGGAAACGGTGGCGGCCGGTCTGCGGGATCGTCTGGCAACGGAAACCGCAATGCGGGCTGGGACGCACCGGGCGGGAACGATCTTGACGATGACGTGCCGTTTTGATTCCGGGAAAAAGGAGCGTTGCGCCAGATGAACAAAGACCGCCTCATGGCGCTGCTGCCCCCGCCGCAGCGCTCCAAACACAAGGAAGACCGCTACAAGGCGATTGCCAGCGTTCTTCAGACATTCGCCCTCAGCGCGTGGGGGCTCGGCATCGTGACCCCACTCATCTCCGGGACAGGACCGTTGACACCCATGCGTGCCGTCACCTGTTTTTTTCTGGGTGCGGCGCTTGAGGCAATTTCTTTGACTTTTCTGGCCTATATCCCCTATCCTGAGGACAAGACGGAGGCGAAAACCAATGGATAACGTGACCCAGAGTATCCTGTTTATTCTTCTTCCTGCCGCTGTTTTCACCATCGGTCTGGGCCTTGCGATCGGACCGATTGCCACCCGGCTCGCAAAGTTGCGAACGTCCCATCAGTGACACCGACAGGCGGCCTCCGGGCCGCTTTTTTTTGTCCGCTCGCCCGGTTTAGTCAGGCGGACGCGCCTCGTCGGCGCGATGTATGTTGCCCCCAATGCTCGCCCCCCACTGGGGGGCTGCGCCAGGACAGCGAAAAAGACTAGACTGGCACCATGTCACGACAAAACATAATCCGCATTGTTGCACTGAGTATTCAGGTCGCCATTCTACTCCTGATCTGGCAGGGCTTTCTGCATCCAATCCGGGGAGGCCTGCTGGTGCTTGCCGTGGGTGGGGGTGTGTTCTTCCTGACGCGGGACTCTTCCGGCATAAATCAGGGCCATAAGTAGAAAAAGCAAAGGAAGGATCGGGGCGGCCCTGAAGGGTTCGTTCACCCTATCTCACTAGGCTCCTGCGTCGCCAAGTTCGACCGAGCCACAGGGTCCAGCCGCCCTCAACCGGGCGTCTGGACCCTGCGTCTCGGCCCTTCCGGGTAACGGTTCACCCGCATCCTTTTCCATGAACGGACGGTTCTAGTCTGGCACGTTCGACCGTGAGACGGCTCCTCGTCCCTCCCGAACGGTCCTGAAGGACCGCCCGGGAGGGACGTTCCACGACAGCGTCCTCGCATCCAGCGTTCAGTCTGACAGTCGCCGTGCCAGTCCGTAAAGCCACTGCGCGACCCTCGGCGGCAGGTGTCAGGCCCGCGTCTGCTGCAGGGCCGCACGCGACCCCGCATCAGCCGCAAGCCTGCCCCCCTTGCTCAGGACGCTCCGGGCTTGACGGCCTGTCCCGTCGCCCGTCTTGGCCGGTGGCAGGATGGGCTCAGGAAAACGCCACCGTCGTTCCACTCTCGTCGCCGTCAGTGTGCTCGCCGCACGGGCAGGATGGGTCTAGGAAAACGACAGGTATTCATAAAGTAATCAAGCAATCTTTTTACTTGTCATGCAAAAATAAAGCGCGTTTTATGGCGGTTTTCTGCGTTTTTTCTCTTGTCACGAAAGGCCGGAAAGGCTATCTTTTACTTGTCGAGAGGGATTGGCTCTCAAGACAAAGCGCCCCGAACGGTGTTTGCACCACCGAACGGGACTTCGCTAGACTAGAAAGGTTAAGTTTCATGTCCGACGCAGCAACCACAATCGCACCGAAGGCCAAGAACAGCAAGGCCGCAAACAAGGCCAGCCCCGCCGCCGTCCGTCGTTTCAACGAAGCCCGCGACCGCACAAAGGCCATTGCCTCCCCTACGCTGGCCGACGTTCTCCGCATCGCCCCCAACGATGACAAGATTTCCGCCATTGTTCAGCATTTCGGTTTCGAGGCTGGCGACTATGACGAGCTGATGGGGGCCGGTTTGAGCATGATCCGCGACCAGTACGCGCTTCTTGAGGACGTTCTGATCGTCACCGACTTCCGGGGCGAGCGCAATTTTAAGGCCATGGAAATGCACCTTGGCCGCCTCGTGGACGGGCTGGTCCGCTCTGCCTATGGCGCCGCCAACTTTTACGAGAACAAGCGCCAGATTGCCCGCGACGAACAGAACTCTTTCAGCAACGAAAGCCGCGACGAAGACCGCCAAGGCATCGACGGCGGGGAAAACCGCGTTGACCGCGCCGTTCGCTTTGCAGCAGCGCAGGCCCCGAAGGCTTACGCGCTCGCCGTCATGGCTCAGAGCGCATGTGACGCCTACCGCGAACTGTTCGGGGAAGACTGGAAGCCTTACGTCAAGGACACGGGCCGCACCCTTACCGAGAACGTCCGCGCCGCACAGTGGGGGGCCATTCTCTAACGCCCACAGGCCGGGCCAGCAGGTCCGGCCATCCACCGGGGCCGCGCTGACGGCCTCGGCTCTGCCCTCGGCCTCTTCTCCCGTCCGCCCTTTTTCATCTCCCGTCGTTTTTTCCGGGAAGGCGGACGCGCCTCGTCGGCGCGGAGTGTTTTGCCCCCAATGCTCGCCCCCCACAGGGGGGCTGCGCGAGGCAATCGAAGAAGGATGGTGCTTAGATTTCTTCGATCATGGACGAGAGTAATTCGAGAAGCCAGCCTCCAAATCCGGCCATCAGAGCCACGTCGAGAGCGCTGACCGCCTCTTTCTCATGGCCCAGAAGATACAGGCCAAGCGAAAGAACTGCGCACAGCGCCGTAACCGGAACAGCCAAGAAAAGTGCGTAGCGGGTCGAGCGGCGGAGCCAGAGCATCATCGTTGCCATGCCCGCTGAAGCGATGTGGAAAAGCGCATAGGGCGTGCCGAGAAACTTGGCGTTGTTTCGCTCACGGATGGTTGCGATCAGCCACTGGAGGCCAAAGAGAAAGAGGAAATACGGCCAGACTTTAGGAATGGTGAGCATCTGTTTCATGTTCTTCTTCACGAAGCCGACGCTTCGGATGAGCGCGTGTTTTTTGCTTCAGAAGGGGAGAATGACGCGGAAAGATGCGACTGGCGGAAAAAGAATTCGGGGCGGCCCTGAAGGGTTCGTTCACTCTATCTCACTAGGCTCCTGCGTCGCCAAGTTCGACCGAGCCACAGGGTCCAGCCGCCCTCAACCGGGCGTCTGGACCCTGCGTCTCGGCCCTTCCGGGTAACGGTTCACCCGCATCCTTTTCCATGAACGGACGGTTCTAGTCTGGCACGTTCGACCGTGAGACGGCTCCTCGTCCCTCCCGAACGGTCCTGAAGGACCGCCCGGGAGGGACGTTCCACGACAGCGTCCTCGCATCCAGCGTTCAGTCTGACAGTCGCCGTGCCAGTCCGTAAAGCCACTGCGCGACCCTCGGCGGCAGGTGTCAGGCCCGCGTCTGCTGCAGGGCCGCACGCGACCCCGCATCAGCCGCAAGCCTGCCCCCCTTGCTCAGGACGCTCCGGGCTTGACGGCCTGTCCCGTCGCCCGTCTTGGCCGGTGGCAGGATGGGCTCAGGAAAACGCCACCGTCGTTCCACTCTCGTCGCCGTCAGTGTGCTCGCCGCACGGGCAGGATGGGTCTAGGAAAACCGGGGGCGATCAGCCGGGGCCGGGTGTTTGGGCAGACGAAAGAGACGGGCGGTCTGCCGGGTCCGTTGTGGCGGTTAGGGCGGGCTGGCCGGTCAGGGTCTGAATCAGGGCGCGGCCCGGTTCAGAGGTGGGAGTCCGGCTGGCGTGGCGGGCGATTTCCCGATCCGTCCCGGCCAGGTCGGTTAGAATTTCCGTTTCCCGACCGTGAGCGGCCCCAAACGCAAAGGCCTTTTCCCGACTGTCGCCATAGGCTGCCATGTCCTTCTGCACCTTGCCCAGCTCGCGCGCGAAGGTGGGATTGTGGCGCAGTTCTTTTTCGATCTCTTTCCCGAGCGCCGCATGACGGCCTCCGGCCTTCATGCCGGTAAAGGCCTGTGCTGCATCGCCGCCCTCCTGGCGGATGGCGGCCTCGATGTCGCGGCAGACAAGGGAAGGCGGGGCAGACCAGAACGCATGAAGAGAGGCAGCGGCCTTGCGGCCGTCCTCTTTCGCCCGTGCCAGGAGCGCGCTTTCGCGCTTCTCCTCCGCAGGCCCGAAGACAGCCGGGATGACCGGACGCGGCACGGGCCGAAGCACCGGAGCAGCAGAGGCCGTCAAAAAATCGGACTGCACGGTGACGGTGTACCCGCCGTCCTTTCGGACAGCGTTTCGCAGATCCGCGACAGGTACCGCCACGATCCCGTCAGGCGTTTCAAACGCACCGGAGAGGCTGGTCCGTGTCTTGAAGATCCCCGAAACAGTTTCCCCAGGCGCGGCCGTGCGGATGACGAGGTCATCCAGCGTCCTTGCGGCAGAGCCAGAGCCCATGTCCTGCATCAGCTCCTTCAGAGCACGGGTGCGGGCGGGCGAACTGGCGTCCGTCAGCAGGGCCGCCATGGCCGGATGGTCCGGATCCTGCGTGCCGACAATGGACGCGGAGACCATCCGAGATCTCGTGATGACGGAGAGGTCCACATTATGCCCGTAGTGTCGGCCGAGTTCCGCGACAAACGCCTCCTGCGTTCTGCCGTTTCCTTCCCGGAACGGGTGCACGTAATTGAGTTCGTTCAGAACCTTGCCGGCGATGGCCGCAAACTGCTCCGGCGTGGAGGTCTTCAGGACGTCCGGGTCGCGGATGGGCTTGAAGGCCTCGGTCAGGCCCATGTCGATATGGGAGCCGGGCAGGAAGGTGGTCGCGCCTTTGCGCATCGAGCCGATCGGTTCGACCCGTGCCCCGTCCACGACCGGCCTCTCGTGGCGCATGTGGCCCGCCCATTCATAGACGTCTTGGAAGATATGCCGATGAATGGCCTTCAGGTGGTCGGCATCGAAATGGCCGGTCGGCCCCAGACCCAGCCGGATTTCCAGAATCCTGTGGCTGGTGCGGCGGTATTCTTCAGGGTGAAGTTCGGAATGGCGGCGAAGGCCGAGCCGGTTCCGCAGGACGTCTGTCTGGTCCGGATCGTCGGAGACGTTCGGGTAGGTGTAACCGTGGGCGGGAGGCATCGACGCGTCAGAGGGCGGGATTCAATCTCCGCCCCAGTTCAGCAAGGTCGATCTGCCCCGCAACGAACGACTGGCAGGCATCCTCGATAAGCGGATCATGCGTGTAGCCCTGCCGTCTCTGGGCCGCGAGAGTCCACTCGACCGCGTCCTGGCGGCGCGCGCGCTCTTCATCCGAAAGAGCGGAAAAAGGCGTCGGAGCGAAGAGGGTTTTGGCTGAACTCATAGGAAGAAAATAGCGGTTTTTGCCCGGAATGGCAAGGTTTTCCGGTGGTTCGAGGCCATTCTGAAGATGTGTTTCAAGGCGAGATTTTTTGCGTTCAGTCGCAGAACGCGGCGGCAGGATGCTCTCATGACGAAGAGCCTTTCCCCTCTCGATAGCCGCCCGAAGCATCTGACCGGGCCGCGCCTGTCTCTTGCCCTGTTCCGGATCGGATGGTCCGAGCGTCAGGCTGCCGAGAAATGCGATATGCACAGAAACCAGTTCCGGCGCTGCCTGGACGGCACGTCCTCACTTCCGGCTGATTTGTCCCTGTGGCTGCTGGATCTGGAAGCTGCCCATCTGGCCCATCCCTGTCCCCGGCAGAGAAAGGCCGATCCCATTCTCGCCGAGATCCGCAAAGCCGGGTGACATTGCCCGCGACGTGGTGGGTTCCGGTGTCTCCACGTCCAGGCTCAGGGGATATGAAAAAGGCAGCCCGGAGGCTGCCTCTCTTTATTGGTTAGCGAAAACAAAGCCTACGCTTCCGTTGGTCATTACGTATGGCGTGCAGGTCCGTCCCGGATGGACATTGGCATAGGGCTGTAACCACTTCGCCGAAATCCACATGGTCTTCCGTGCGAGGTTTACCGTCTGATAATATCCGTTAACGGGCTGGACGGCAGTGTTCACCGGGACGAGGGTGGTTGCAGGCGCCACCACCGCAGCCTGATCGGACGGGCTTTCGCGGAATGGAATGGAGAAGTTCGGATCCATCATCTGCGCATCTGTCGCGTTGAGAGTCAGGCACTTATATCCCGCTAGGGGGCTGACAGGCTTGTTCGGCGATGCAGATGCACTGAAGGAATAAGACGCCGTCAAAACTGCCAGAAGGAGAAATTTATGTTTCATGGTGATTGGGTATCCGGTTCTCTGTCTTCTGTCATTTAACTCTGGAGTACGGGAGCGTTTGCACCGGTCCCCATCTTGTTCGCAGTGCTCTGCCGCCATTCGCCGACTGTCGTTCCTGATGAGATGTTATTATTGCTCATGGCAGTAGAGGAAATGAAGTCCGACATCAGGGCGCTGTCATCGGCTTGTGCAACTTGAGCTCCCGCATGACTACCGAAATTATACATAGCTCTCGTGTCCAGCGCCGTTGGATTGCTGATCCCCTGCGCCTGCAAGGTGGTCGCTTCTTCCTTCATGTATTGGGCGGCGGCAACAGCCTGTGTGGCTGGATCCTGCTGACCTGCTGTGCCTGATGTGATGGTACTGGCAAGTCCTGGATTGGATGCGAGCGCCTTCTTCATCTCCTCTGTGTATGTGCCATTTGCCATCTGGAACGCGCCTGTGATGGTGTGGCCTGATCCGGTGGCCGTATAGACATTCTGACAGCCGGACTCCACCTGACACGTCGCGGCCAAAGCAGCCGGGTTCACGCCAAGGGAAGAAGCATTGTCAGCGGCCTGATAGCCCCATGCGCGGCTGTAGAGCGTTTGCAATGAATCCGATCCGGTCGAAACGGGCTGAGTGGTCTGGATGACCTTGCCGTCTCCGCCGATCTGCTGGACGGTTCCGGCTGGGACCGTGAAGTTCGGCAGGCCGACTTCCGGATAGACGACATGCGGGACTTCCGGCAGGCCGTTAGGCACTTCGATCGACTGCGCCTGGCACGAACCGCTGAGGCCAAGTCCAGCCGAGAGGGCCAGACCTGTGATCAGAAAGGATTGTTTGACGGGGGGCGGCATTGAGCACTCCTGTGTTGGGGTGCTCAGTATCCGCCTGTCATCTGCGACTTTGAGGGCCGTTTGAAACGCTGCCCTGATGGCGCAAGGCGGTGTGTCCGTTTCGGACACACCTAAATCAGGTGATCGAGGATAACTCCGAAGACGGTTCCCCCGACGATCATGGTGGCGAACCATCCGGCCCGCTTGCTGATTTCGTCCCGTCGAACACGAGTGCCCGCCATCACGATCTGGGCCTTCATGCTCTCGGCGATTTCGCCTTTGACCGTTCCAAGGACTTCCGCGACCTTTGCCTTGACGGTCTTTTCGTCAATCTTCTGAAGCTGGCGAGAGGCTGCCACGCCTTCATGAAGAGCACGCCTCACCTCAATCACCTCTTCCGTTGCCGAGCGTGTGCATTGATCCAGCAGGCTTTCACACTTCGCGACACACTGCTCCATCCGCTTCTCGGCCTCCTGAAACAGCGCTCTGTGCGCTGCTTCGGAATGTTCACGATCCTTGAGGAGGAGGGCCTGATGAAGATTGTTCATCTCCATCAGGATCATGAGGCCATCCAGAACCTTGGCCTCAGGTGAACGCGGCCGAAGCGTCCACCGATGCGTCTGCTCACGGAGCGCATCCACTGAGCTTTCAAATCTGGCCTGACAGTCGGAAATCCTCTGGGTAAGGCCGTCAGACATTACACGTCACTTTCGGCCGGAACAGGGAGGCCCTTAGGCATATTCGGCAGACGGCTGGCACCGAGTTCCTGAAGAAATGCAGGGAAATCGCGACGGTACCAGCGGTCCATGGCCAGTCGATCAAAGATGGAGCTGGTCGGGAAGCCGTCCTTCTGTTCGCCTGCGGCATAGGCCGAGAAGGTCATGGCCCGGTCGCATACGTCCTTCATGGGCTCGGCGGCCGGATACATGAAGATGTCCGCGCCGTTCTCCATCGCCTCTTCAACGGCTGGATGGTGGGAAACGACATCCACAACGTCATCCACGTCCAGTGAAGGAGGGATGAGGCCTTCATTAATGATGATCGCAGAATTGCGCGGAGAGAACTTCTTCTTTTTCTGGAGATCTTCCAGGTAGTCCAGATCAGCCCGCTCATGCCCGATCAGAAAGACGACCGACAGCGTAATCCCCATCATGTCGAGCGCGCGGCTTAGGGATTCCGTGTTGATCAGCTCGTGCAGGGCTGTCCATCCGCCGCCAATGTCGAGAATGGCGTCATGGCGACTTTCCATGAGAGACTGGATCTTCTCTTCGAGCCATTTTCTCTGGCGCTTTGTGTCGCCTGCGGCCGGACTATCCGCGTCATGGAAATTCGAGATTGAGTGTGACCGGTTCAGGAGATCGGTGTTCCAGATCTCCGGCGTTCCGCCCTGGTCATGAACGGTCTGTGCGAGAGCATTGAGCAGGGTGGTTTTGCCTACCCGCTGACGACCGATGATTGTGAAAATAACGGGCTTTTTCTTGGTAGTGGCCTTGGGGGCCGGTGCAGACGGGGTGGCTTTGACGTCAGCGTCCTTGGTCACAGTCAGGCTCCTGTTGAGGGGTTCCGCCTCCCGATGAGACGGACTGGTGCTCCTCTTTCGAAAGCCATGATGACTGCTTGATCTGCGACTGAGATGCGCGCGGGGAAGAAAATCAGTCTGGCGTCAGACGGTACTTTTCCTCTTTGCGGGCGCGGATCTTTTCGCGCAGGCGCTTCAATGAGTCTCTGCTGTGCTGCGGAATTTTCTCATTGTCTTCGATCGCGACGGGAGGTGTCGCCCGGATCGGATGAGCTGGCACCAGCGCCTGCCCCGTTGTTTCTTCGGGGCCGCTCGGTTCATTCGGCCTCACTGAAACAGGCTCCTCGCGTTCGGCCCAGTGAGCCTCAATTTCGTCCGGACGCCAGTCGGGATCAATTTTGCTCGGAGGCAAAATCCTCTCTGGCCTCACTGCCGAGGTGTCTGACTTGGCATCCACCGGGAGCCCCTGAGCCTCATTCTGAAGACGGTACCACTGTTTGCTGATGACGTTCGCCATCCGCTGACTGACCTCGACATTCAGGCCCGCGAGACGCGCGGCGCCGAGAATGTCTTTCCATGTTGCGACCCCGGTTTCACGAAGGTCGGAGACCTCGGCCATGTTCGTGCGCAGCCACCTGTAGAGTGGGCTCGCCCGTTCCCGCAGTGCCCGTTTTCCATTCCGGGAAGTCTTCAGGTCGTGGAGTGGATTTGTCACGGGCATCTCCTCGAAGTGTGTCCGTTTTGGACACAGCGCGGGACTGACGGCCTCTGCGTGACGTGGTCTGAGAGCCCAATACAGCCGTCTGGAGCTATACACACGGCGTTTTCACGGCGCAAGTCCGGCGTCGTTACGGCGGCACCACGGCGCGTTCACGGCGTTGCTACGGCGTTGCTACGGCGTAAGCACGGCAAAGACACGGCGTAAGTACGGCATAGAAAAGAGCTTCTTCATAGACCATTGCACCGTTGGTGCGGACGGCTTCGCCGCGCAGGGAAAAAGAAGAGGGGTAGGTGTATCAATCTGATAGACCTACCCTCGTTTGAAAGCGGCGCTTCGGTCTCTCGGTGCAGTCGCAGATCAAGCGGTCATCCTGGCTTTCGAAAGGGGAACACCAGTCCGTCTCATCGGGAGGCAGAACCCCTCAGCAGGAGCCTGACGTGCCAAGAAAGCAGAAAGCTATATCGCCCCCCCTCGTCGCTGATGTGGACTACGTCGAAGCCGCGCAGTTCCGTTTCAACGACACAACTCTTCAGACTTTCGTAAAAGATGGCGAAGTCTGGTTTCGGATGATGGAGGTGTGTGAAGCTATCGCACACAGCTCGCCTGCCGTTGCAGCTCGTGGGCTTGATGACGACGAAAAGCGGACGATCGCGCTACCATCCTCAGGTAGGATTCAAAATCAGATCGTTGTTAGCGAGAGCGGTCTCTATCACTTCCTGATCAAGTCACAGCTTCCGCTAGCGGTCGCCTTTCGTCGCTGGATTACCAAAGAAGTTCTCCCGAGCATCAGGCGAAATGGATTTTATTCTCGGCCAGGAGTGGAACTGGCGATTGCGGGAGGTCAATCAGTGGACCCCGCTGACCTTACGCGCCTTCAGGAAATGCGTCGCCTACCGGGCCGGTATATGGTTCTGAGTCTGCCGGACCGGCCTTTGCATGTTGAAGCCCGTGATCTGGACGAAATCCTTGTCGAGGTTGATCAGGCCGATGTGCAGGCGTTGGTGAGTTCTGCCCAACTGGTCGGATCCCTGTGGCGGAACTTCCGAACCGAGGACGTCATCATGAACAAGGCAGTGACCGAAAATTCCTGCGGCCAACAGCTTGATCAGGCCATCTCTCTGAGCACTCGACTGGCGCAATGGGTCATGCAGGCAGCAACCACCGCACAGAAGGAGAGGGAACGGCCTGACGCTTTGACGAAATGATCTCAGTCGCATGAGGGCTTTCTATCCTGCCCGCATGACAGATCAGACCCAGACCCCCGACCGCGCTCCCGAGACCGATGTTTCGGATCGGGAGCTTCTTCAGCATCTCCTCACCCGCTCTAACGAGCAGGGAGAAGAGATCCGGTTCATCAGCGAAAAGCTGAGTATCCTGATTGAGCTTCTGACCCCCTCGGAGAAAGGGGACAGCCCGACAATGGATGATATTCTCGCGCGCCTGGTCGAGCTGATGAAGGATCAGGAGCCGGTCATCAGGCGCATCGACCATACGACGGCCCGCAACAATGACCTGCTTGAAGGCCGCAAGGTTCGCACGAAAGCAGAGGACGGCCGCCCGTCATGATGACCTTCCGCAAGATCTCGGCGGAGTGCAACGGCCGGTTCGTGGCCGCCTACTTCACCGAGGGCGCGCCGGATCCGGAGCACGATTTCCGCACGGACACCGGCAAGGTGCCTGACGGCGACGGTCAGCGCCTCACGAACTACTACCTCGGCCGCGATGGTCGGGCCTCTTTCAATCCGGGCATGAGTCAGAAGATGGCGGACGTGCTCGGCGTGGATCGGCGTGCCATGCCCACGACCGAAACACTTGCGGCCCTGTTCGAAGGCAAGCGCGCCGACAGTGGCGAGCAATGGTCTCAGGCCAAGCGGAAGATCAGCGCCTACGACCTGACCATGGCCCCGCACAAATCGGTCACGCTGGCTGCCGAGTTTGCGCCAACACAGGCCGAAGGGGCCGCGATCTGGAACGCAGTGCAGCGGGCCAATGACGCGACCATGCAGTATGTGGCCCGTGAGCTGGGCTTTGCCCGACGCGGCCACGGCGGGGAAGACGGAGAAGAGGCAGGGGAGGTCGCCTGGACGTCCTACCGGCACCGCACGTCTCGCCCGACCCTGACCCTGCATGATGCCGAGACCGATACGACCTATCTGCGTGAGGCCCCGACCGGGGGCGATCCGCACATGCACATCCATAATTCGCTCTACAATGTCGTTGTCACCGACAGCGGCCATGTAGGCTCGCTGGACACAAAGCGCCTGCGATCCCGCGTCCATGAGTTCGGAGCCTTCTTCCAGGCGGAACTGGCGGATGAGCTTCGTAAGCTCGGGATCGCGCAGTCCTATGAGAGGCCATCGCAACGGATGTTCTCTGAATTACGCTAGCTGAGAACGCACAACGAACGTCAGAGACAGTCATGCCGCCGTGTTGATGCGCCCCAGGTTTAGCGCGCGGCGCCCGATAGGCATGGCAGCGGCACGGTCCCATAAGAAGTCACCCGAAAAGGCAATGTGCCCCCACCCTACGGGCGAGGTATGCGCCAGAAACTCGTCGGGCACGGACACTCCGATTGCGCGGAGGTGAGCAACCGCGTCAGCGATATAGGTCGAGTTCCAATAAACAATGGCTGCGATGACGAGGTTAAGACCCGATGCCCGAAATTGCTGTGCTTCATGCGTGCGGTCAGCGATGCGTCCTTGCTTGAAGGTGCAGATTGCCTGCGTAAGAAAGTGGCGTTGCTCGGATTTGTTGAGGCCTGCCTGACATCTGCGACGTAGGGTCGGGCTCTCCAGCCAGTCCAACATGAACAAGGTCCGCTCGACGCGACCGATCTCGCGAAGCGCGAGGTCGAGCTGATTTTGGCGTTCGTAAGCGGCGAGCTTACGCAGCATCGCCGAGGGTAGGACGGTGCCAGCTTTCAACGAAGCGACAAGCCGGACAATCTCGTCCCAATGCTCGCGGATCACATCGACCTTCACGCGGGCGCCCAATAGTGGCTTGAGCGACGGGTATTGTCCGGGCGCCTGAATGCAAGCCATGCGGCGATCTGAAAAGTCGCGCAGGCGCGGGCTGAAGCGAAAGCCCAGCATCTGGCACAGCGCGAAGACGTGGTCGGTCGCGCCGCCGGTATCGGTGTAATGCGTCTCGATCTCGAGCCCGCTACCGTGATGAAGCAGCCCGTCAAGGACGTAAGGCGCTTCATGCGTCGCGGCCGAGATGACCGTGACGTGGTAGGGGCCATGCTGGTCGGAGACATGGGTATAGAATGAGAAGCCTGGATCGACGCCATATTTGGCGTTGAAATCACCGGCACCGCTGCCCCGTTTGCCCGAGCGGAAAAACTGGCCATCGGAAGACGAGGTAGAGCCTTGCCCCCAGACCGATGCGATCGGCAGGGCGTGGTGGGCATTGATGATGCGCGTGAGCGCTGCTTTGTAGTTGTCAGGTGCAATATAGGCTGACCGGGTCCAGATGAGCTGATCAGGTGTCACCCCCTGGCTGGCTGCTGCCATGCGTGCGAGGCCAAGATTGGATCCGTCGGCGAGTATGGCGGCGAGCAGGGCGTTTTCGTTGTCGTGGCGTTCGCCAGTGCGAACGTTGAGAAACGCCTGAGGAAACGAGGTTTCCCTAGCGACTTCGTGAAGCAACTCAGTGATACGCACACGCGGCATCAGTGCGTCGATGCGCGCGGCGATGTCCTTGGCTGCGGCAGTTTCATCTGCGCGCACTGGAGAGACCGAGAGCTTACCGTCTTTGAGCACAACACCCTCAACCTTTCCGTGCGCCAGCCTGCCAGCAAAGCGTTTCAGCCGTTGGTCGAGTTCACGGCTGCGATCGGCGATCCACGCGTCGGCCGTGGCCGGGAGCTTAAGTTCGGCAGCAATCGGTGCAACCTCTGCGGAGGAGAGCATATAGCTGTCGAACTTGCGGTAGTTGGCGGAGCGTTCAACCCAGACGTCGCCGGAGCGCCATTTATTACGCAGGTGCGCCAGAACCCCGGTTTCCCATAACCGGCGATCAGGTTTTCCGCCGCCCGCCTTGACCAGAGTCCGCCATTCCTTGCGGAACGGCATCGGCGCGTCTGGTGGTACATCGCGGCTTCCCGAACGATTCATCTCGCGCAACGTGTTCAACGCCGCGATCGTCGAGGCGCTCCCCCGCCCTGCCTTGAAATCGATTGCCTCAAGGAAAAGCGGCGCGAATTTGCGCAGCCGGCTCCACTGGTCCGCCGCCCGGACGAGCGGACTCTCCGCGGTCAGGTCGGCTATCTGCCGGGCCTGACCGCGTGCGCGAAGCAGCTTGTCCCAGCCCACCGCCGCATCAACTGCGGCAAAGCCTTCCATCCCGATTTCCTGTGCCTCAGCCAAGGCGGCAACGGTCTGGTCAAACAGGCGCATGATATGCCCCACGTCGCGCGTGGTCTCGGCATAGCTCCTTTTCTGCTTGTTGTTCCCGCGCGTGAAGCTGCCACCGATGATGCGATCGGCGATGTCGAGCACAGCGTCGGTCAGTCGTGTTTCCAGGTCCAGAATCATCGCCGCCAGCGTCGCTCGCCGACGAGATGGCGTATAACGTCCGATGAGTTGCACGGACGAGGCACGCCCTTCTCGGATAAGCTGTCGCAACCGATCAGCATGAATAGCGTTCCCGATGGTGACGGGTAGCTCGATAGCGCGCAAGTAGGCCAATCGATCAAGTAGCCCACGCACATTGTCCGGCGTTGGCACAGTAGCGATTTCGCGCAACCAGGCGAGCGACGTCACTCCGGTTTTCGGATCGACGATCAACGTGGCGTCGAGTTTGGCCAGGCTTTCGACAGACACGTACGCGAGTAGTGCGTCGTAAGTGCGTTTCCGAGCGCGGGCGCGCCCCGCAATTCCAGCGCGTTCGATAACCGATTGTGATGGTAGCGTGATGCCATCTGCACGCAGCACTTCCATGATGCCGCTTACAATTGGCAAGCCGCGATCGGTTGACCAGGCGGCTTTCGCTCCAGCCTCAATCAGCAATGGCAAGTCGGCATTGGTCGGACCACGAAGCCCGAGAGCGTCTCCGACTTCGCGGGCATGGACCGACGCGGTCGCGGGTCGCAAGGCGTAGTTGTCGAACGCCCATGCGGGCACATCGATCTGTTCCGCCATAAACGCGACGAGGTGTTCGGGCGCGCTGCCTTCGAGCGTAAATCCAAAACCCGGATGGCGCATCAGCGCGAGTTGCACAGCGAAGCCGAGACGGTTTTCGTCACCCCGTCGCATAGCAACCAGTGCGAGGTCTCGCGGCGATAATATATAGTGTCGCGCCAGATCCTCGCGCGTATCGGGCACGCTGAACAGCGCGTGGCGTTCGCTATCGGTCAGGAGATCGCGTCGTGCCATGATAAATCCGTCCACAAATGGGTAAGAAGAACTGTGGACTTAAGGTATTATTGAGACGTAGTCTCTGGACGGGTTTAGGGTCTGCGGTGCGTCTACGCCTCAGACGTCCACAGACCGAGCGGTTGGGAGACGGTGGATGAGCGGCATTCTGGGGTATGCGCGGGTAAGCACCAGTGATCAGGATGTTGCCGGGCAGGCCATGCGGCTCGAACAGGCTGGCGCGATAAAGGTGTTTACCGACGTGCGCTCGGGCAAGTCGATGGACCGCCCAGGCCTTGACGAGTTGCTTGCTTACGCCCGTGCCGGGGATACGTTGGCGGTAGTGCGCCTTGATCGGCTTGGTCGATCGCTTGGCGAGCTGTTGAAAATTGTGACGGAATTGAAAGAGCGTGGTGTCGCCCTGCTCAGCCTGGAAGAAAAAATCGACACCTCGTCGGCGGCGGGCGAACTTGTGTTTCACGTGTTCGGATCGATCGCGCATTTCGAAAGACGATTGATCGCCGAACGGACCAAGGACGGCATCGCCGCCGCGCGCGCCAAGGGAAAATTGCCAGGACGCCGACCACTCGACCCGAAAAAGGCGAACGCTGCGCTCAAGCTTGTAGAAGCGGGGGTATCACCCACCGAAGCCGCACGGCAACTCGGCCTCGGTCGCGCTACAGTCTACCGTGAAATGGCTCTCGCAGGCGTAAGGCGATCCGCTTGAGGGCGGGCTCAGGGTCCATCTTCCCTTAACGCAATTCAGAATACATCCGATGCGATGGCCTCTGGAACGCCTGGAGTATGTACGATCCCTGAACCTCGACAGCGCTCGCGCCACGACCATACCGCGTGTGGCCTTTGACCGTTTGAGCGAAGAAGCTGCCCGGATTACGCCCCAGCATCTGGCCGAGC